>JAZGHI010000682.1:0-2587 GCA_036480955.1 Candidatus Adiutricales bacterium | reverse complement strand
GGAGCTTTAAGGGGATTTACAGGCAGTTTCAGCACACTGGCCGGCACCTTATTTCTATTCGGCTTGATTTCAGCCATGATTCCCCCGGTTGTTCATAAAGCCTGCGGTGTCTGGTTTTCAGACAGGCACCTTGGCCTGGCTAACGGGATCGTATCAACCGGTATGGCCGTGGGATTTACGCTTGGATCCCTCATAAGCGCCACCCTGCTTTCTCCCCTTTTAGGCGGCTGGCGTAACGTCCTCTTCCTTTACGGCTCAATCTCGATTCTAGTCAGTATTCTGTGGTTTTTTTCCCGCGATGAGCGGGAGTTAGCCGGAGGATCAGGCAATCCCGCCGCTTCCATACCATTTGGCCAGGCTTTGTCCAGGGTAGTTAGAATCAAGGAAGTCTGGATTCTCGGATTTATCCTTCTAGGTCAATTAGGCTGCGTCCAGGGCGTGTTGGGATACCTGCCTCTTCACTTGCGGGCGGCCGGTTGGTCGGGAAAAAGGGCCGATGGTGCGCTGGCCTTGTTTCACGCGTCCAGCACGCTGGGTGTGGCCCCCATGGCCCTTCTTTCCGACAGGTTACATTCGAGGATAAGCATTCTTTTTGCGGCCACGGTTATGACCGTGGTTGGAGTTGCTTTGATCTCGGCCTCCAACGGTTTCCTGGTCTGGGTCGCGGTAATAATCGCGGGGGTGGTACGAGACGGCTTTATGGCCATTCTTATGACCACCATCATTGAAACGGATAGGATTGGGCCGGATTATGCGGGAACGGCTATTGGGTTTATCCTCACACTCGCCCGGCTCATCGCCTTTATCTCCCCACCCCTGGGAAACAGCCTGGTCAATATCAGCCCGAGTCTGCCATTTATATTCTGGGCTTCTTTAGCCGCGATGGCCTTAGTTGGAATTATTTAATTAAAGACCGAAAAAGATCAGTAAAACAATCCGGTTGAAATGAGATTAGCGATATAATCGAGCAAAATTTTCAAGGCTGACCTTTAACCGCATATTCAAGGCCCTGCTAATGAAAATCGATATTATTGACTACAAAGAAACACACCGGGAATGGGCTCGAGATCTCCTTGAAAAGCATTGGGGTTCGGCGGCCGTTGTCAGCCGTGGAAAATTGTATCAGGCTGATATTCTGTCGGGTTTTGTGGCCTTCATCAAAGGCCTTCCTCAAGGCCTGGTAACCTATCGGATTGATGGACGGGAATGTGAAATAATCTCTCTGAACTCATTAATGGAAAATCGGGGTATTGGCACGGCCTTGATTCGGGCCGTCCTGAAAGCGGCCGTTTTAACCGAATGTCACTACGTGATGGTCATCACCACCAACGATAACGAAAGAGCCCAGGATTTTTACAGGAATCGCGGGTTCGGATTAGCGACCGTCCACAAAGACGCTATCCAGGAGTCACGAAAACTGAAACCTGAGATCCCGGAGTTCGGAATTAACGGCATGCCAATAAAGGATGAGATCGAATTCAGGTACATAATAAGGAGCGATTCAAATGAAGATATTTAAACAGGAAAAAAATCACCTCTTCTGTGGTCACTGGAACGGCTCACCGGTTGAAATAGGGGTGGGCCGACTCAAAGCCGTGCCGCCGGACGAGGCCCTGCATTACCACGATTATCATGAGTATTATATTGTTTTGGGAGGTCACGCAAAATTAAACACCGAGGGAAAAGAATACAAACTCGAGGCGAACACGGTTATTATGGTTGAACCTAGTGAAAAACACGAGGTAACATGGGTCGATCCCGCACGAGGCTGCGAATGGATTATAGTTAAACAGAACTCGATACCGGATAGTAAAATCCTTGCGGCTCAATGAAAAATTCCCATATCCTAGCTGTCCATGATTCGCATGATTTGGATTTTCCAGCCGAGAAATAAATGAATCAAACAAAAACGCCTGACTTTAAAGACATCGCGGCTATTGTCCATAAATACCTGAACGAAGAACTCCGCTCAGCCGCCAGGTTTCCCATGGGTTTGTGCCATTTTGTGTACGACCTGGAAACATCATCCGGTCAAAAATTCGTTATCAGGCTTGCGTCCGGACAGAACAGCCTGCAGCACCTCCATGGAAACATGTACTGGTACGATTATCTGACAAAACTAGGCATACCCGTGCCTGAAATACTCCATTATGACCTTGAAGGTGAATTCCCCTTCGTACTAATAGAGCGCTTTCCCGGAACCGATTTGGGTAACGTATATTCTGAATTAACAGCCGTCCAAAAAAGAAGCATCGTCCGTGAAATAGTCTCAATCCAAGAAAGAGTGAGCTCACTCCCTGAAGCCTCCGGCTTCGGATATGCCCTCTCCTATGATGACGGCCGTCTCAAGCTGCATCCTGATTGGGCGGATGTAATTTTGGCCTCATTAGACAGGGCTTGGAACTGGATTCTAGATGTAGGAGTTTGTGATCCTGGACACGTCGATAGAGTGCTAAGGTGTGTTAGGCGGCACAATGCTTTTCTGAAAAAAGTTCAGCCCCGCGCTTTTCTGGATGATACCACTACTAAAAATGTAATCATCAATAACGGTGGGCTAAGCGGTATTGTGGACGTGGATGAGATTTGT
>JAZGHI010000681.1:0-3815 GCA_036480955.1 Candidatus Adiutricales bacterium | reverse complement strand
GTGCGGCAGGCGATACACTCTTCGTGGCTGGTGACAATGGGATTATCCGGAATGGCGGCCATGGGGCAGGCTTTTTGGCAAAGGCCGCAGTCATCGCATTCTTCCGATACACGGCGTCCGATAAACGGTTTTTTGGAAAACAGGGCCATTACCGCCCCGGAGGGACAGAGATAACGGCACCAGAAACGGGGCGAGAACAAGGCGGAGGCAAAGAGCAAAATAAAAGAGATCATGATGAAAAACTGGGTGGCGAACCGCGTAGTCTTTAGCTGGGTAAAAACCAGGGCCTGCCAGTCCAGTTTATCGGCCACGGGTTGAACCAACAGCAGGGCTTCCTCGGAAAATAATTCGAGCACAGGTAGAAAGATCAGGCCGAAGAGCCTGGTTATAAGCGCGAGGGGAGAGGCGATAAAAATCAAGGAAACGCCTAAAATAGCCGCCCCAAAGAGAAAAATCGCCAGATAATATTTTATGGGTCTTAAATTCGGCAGGCTTTGGCTATTACCCTTGGGCGCGCCAATCAAATAATCGCTCGCGTCAAGCGTCGTACCCATAGGGCAGATATACCCGCAGAAGACCCGCCCCAGTACAACGCTGACCACGAGCAGCAGTATAACTGGGATAAAGGCCGCTGAGAAGGTCCGGGCGGCGAAAAACGCGCCCCCCATTATAAGCGGATCAAGCCGGAGGAAGGCGTCCGCTGGTATATAATAGGCCGCGGAATAAGCCGCCGCGATCAGCAGAAAGAAGAAGAGGGTCAGGGAGGAGATTTGTACGATTCGGCGAAAGGACATCAGACGGTAATTTTCTTGATATTCAAATTTTCCAGATCCATCCTCCCCAGGCCTCGCTCGTGGGCCAGCCGGATATGTTCCACCTGTCTGGGTTTGTAACTCTGGCCGTACCATTCGAACATGGATACCGCGCAAGCGTCGGCGGCCACCATGTCTTTGGAAGCGATTATGGTGTTTGCCAGAAGGACCTTTCCCGGTCCGCCCGGACCATTGGTCGACAGAACCCGGCTGGCGTCAATGACGGTCAAATCAGCCTTAAGCACCGTGCACAGATCGACTATCCCCTCATCAAGGTCGATGGCCCAGTGCAGTATCCGGCGGTTATAAATCAATCCCATCATACCTTTCATGGAAAGGCTGACACCAGTGGCCCCATGGGTCTTGGCCACAGGGGCGGCTATGAGAACATCGCTTTTAAGGGCTTCGGTCGAAATGCTTGTGTCGGTCAGGCTTTCTCCGTCCGGGATGGATGTTTCCTTGTAAAACTTCCGGCTGTTAAGAGCGTGCACCATCTGGTCGTCGATGTCTTTCAAGGCATCGTAAATGCCCGAATTTTTGAGACTCCTTTTGGGCGATTGAAGAGTGTGGTCCAGTACCCGCACCCTTGACGCGCCCGCTTCCCTGCACATGATGGCCAGTTCGCGAACCACCTCCGGATGCGTGTTGGTGGCCATTCTGGGGCGGTGGGCAAAGCTCATGTTTGGTTTTATCAGGACACGGTTTCCGGGTTTTACGTACTCTTTTATACCGCCCACAAGGTCGACCGCCGCCCGGACGGCCTTGATTCTGTTTCCTTTGACAACGGCTATATCAGGAGTGGCTGAGGCCAAAACACGGTTCGGCAGGGCTAAACCTGTCGCGCCTAAACCGAGCCAGAGAGCACCCCGGATCTGGTTTTTTAGAAAATTACGGCGATCCATTTATTACTCCCCGCTTTTACCCGGGCTTCAGGCCAGGCTGGTGGAATAGTTCGAGATTAAACGGATAATGGTCTGCTGTCGGGTATTTATCCCGCAGAATGCTTATTTCGGTTAAATGCACTGTTTTTATTACCTTTAACTGTCGAGGCTATTCATAACTTTTATGAATCCTCTTGTCAATCTTAAGATACCTCGCCTCTTTTACCTGAGCCCCTCATTTACATAAAGCTTTTTTTGGACAAAGATGTTATGCTTTTTTTTAGTTCTATATTATCCATTTATCATTTGATATTTTATTAAAAAAAAGTTTCCGGACAGTGAAGCTGGAATCTAATTCATGCAACGGTGATTAATGCGCTTATACCTGATAAACCCCGCTAATTCCCTGGCCGGCATGACCAAGGTCAAGGAGAATTACTGGAACAAGTATCGCGTCTGGAAACCACTGGGTCTCCTGGTCGTGGCCGGTTTAACTCCGCTCGATTGGGACGTTACAGTTATTGATGAGAATCTGGGCGCGCCTGATTACAAAAAGATGCCGCGTCCTGACTTAGTCGGGATCACGGCTTTCACGGCGCAGGCTTGCCGTGCTTATGAGTTATCGGCAGAGTTCCGTAGTCTTGGAGTGCCTGTCGTCCTGGGCGGTATCCATGCGACCATGTGTTTGTCAGAAGCCTTGAAATACGTGGATTCCGTTGTAACCGGCGAAGCGGAAAATATTTGGTCCCAGGTTTTGGAAGATGTCCGCCAGGGTGCTTTAAAGAGTGTTTATACTGGTGATCAAGTAGAAATGGACAGGGTACCCCTAGCCCGACACGACCTTTTGCCGACTGGTTATCGTATTGGCTCAATACAGACTACACGCGGCTGCCCACTCGACTGTAGTTTTTGTAGTGTTACCGCGTTTAACGGAAGACGCTACCGGCACCGCCCAATTTCCGACGTGATCCAAGAGTTCAAATTAATACGCGAGAAGTACGTCCTTATTGTGGACGACAATATCATTGGCACGCGCAAGGACCACATCAACCGGACCAAGGACCTGTTCCGGTCTATGATTCAGGCCAATATCCGTAAAAAATGGATCGGCCAGGTGACAATTAACATGGCCGACGATGAGGAACTGCTTAAATTGGCTGCAAAATCGGGATGTTTCGGTGTCTTCATCGGCTTTGAGTCACCTTGTGTTGAAGGGCTTATTGAGGTTCACAAGCAGTTCAACATTCGGAAAGGCCGCGACCTCAGAGCTGACGTCCAACGTATACAGCGCAATGGCATACTGGTGCTTGGTTCATTCATAATGGGACTGGACATTGATAAGAAGGGCATCGGACTCCAGATTGCCGATGCGGCCAAGGCTTATGGGCTGGATGCCCTTAATATGTTGTTCCTTACCCCACTCCCCGGTACGCAGCTTTGGGAAAAGATGGAAACCGAAGGCCGTATCATCGCCAATAACTTTCCAGAAGATTGGAGATACTATACCTTCGGCTTTCCGGTAGCCAGATATAAGCACCTATCCGGCGCTGACATAATTAGCGAGATGGAGACCTGCCGCCTCTCATTTTATTCTTATCCCCGCATCTTTCGCCGGGTATTTGATAATTCATTCAAGATGCGTAAGTCCATCATTTCGTTGGTGGCCAACCTTTCTCAGGGTCGCAACTCATCGCGGATTGATCGTGAGGCATACTTGAAGATGAGTCTGGCCCGAGATCGAGTTCAAACCGATAAAGAATCGAAAACAGAGAGGAAAGCGTTATAATAGCTGCATCTTTGGCATGAAGCAGGAGGCAGGTATTTTTATTACGTTTAAATATCGAGGCTGCTCATAACTTTTACAAATCCTCTGGTCAATCTTAAGATACCCCGGCTTAATGAGCCCGAAAACATTTTCCGGGTTTATTTATTTGTGCTATAAGCTGGTTCAATCTATTAACAACAACGATTCATTCTGGAGGTAATAAGATGAAAGTCGAAGGTAAAGCGGCGGTCATAACCGGCGGAGGCACTGGCGTAGGACGGGCCACGGGGCTGGCCCTGGGGAAACTTGGATGCGCGGTCCTGGTAAATTACAGCCGCTCGAACAAGGAAGCCGAAG
>JAZGHI010000680.1:0-4498 GCA_036480955.1 Candidatus Adiutricales bacterium | reverse complement strand
TCGATAACATTCAGGCCGGTGTCAAATACCTTAAAGATATGCTTGATATGTTTAAGGGAAACGAAATATTAGCCGTCGCCGCCTACAACGCAGGACCTCGCAAGGTGAAAAAATTCGGGGGTGTTCCTCCTTATAGGGAAACGCGGAGGTATGTCAAGAAGGTTTTTGCTTACTACCGGTCTTATTCGAAACTTGAAGAAAGTTAATACTCCTACCTTTTACTCTTTTTTTACCTCATTTTTCCGCAGTTCTTCCAGGGCCGTCGGGACTGTCCCCATAATCCCTTTTTCTTCCAGTAAGGCCAGTTCCTCTTTTGACAATCCTAGCAATCCTCCCAGTATTTCTTCGTTGTGCTCGCCCAGACACGGGGCCGGCGTTTCAATTCCACGCAACCCTTTTGAAATGTGATACAGCGGTCTGGTCTGGGGCTGCATATCAACATAGGCCCTGTCCAGCCATTCCCACGTCCCACGCTCGTATAGATGTGGTTCTTCCATAAGAGTATAAGGCGGGTGGACCGGCGCGGCTGGAACTCCATTCTCCTGGAGCTTGAACATGATGGTTTGTGGATCAAGTTCAGACGTCCAACCGCGGATTATCTCATTTATTTCCTTTTCTCTGGCTCGCCGGCCCGCGGAGGTGTCCAGGCCTTTATCTTCGGATAGATCCGGCCGGTCCATTTCCCGGCACAAACCTCGCCACTCCTTTGTGTTGGTAATAGTTATGATAACCCACCTGTCATCTCCCTGGCACGGAAAAACTCCGTGGGGAGAGTGGACTGGATGCCCGTTTCCATGACGCTTAGGGACCTTCCCGTTCATTGATTGTTCGATGATACCGTGTGAGGCCAGGGGGAAAAGACATTCCACCTGGGAGAGGTCTATATACTGGCCTTCGCCTGTATTTTCACGGTGCCACAACGCCACCAGGAGAGCGGCCGCGGCGTTGATGCCGGCTACGGAATCGCCGTAAGCCACATGCTGCATGGTAGGAGGCCAGTCCGGCTCGCCGGTCAGGTGCGGAATCCCCGAGGCCTGTTCGACTGTGGAACCATAGGCCCGGTAATCCGTCCAGTCTCCGGTGGCTCCGAAGGCCGGGAGTGAAATCATCACGAGATCCGGTTTGACCTCTATTAGATCAGGGTAGTCCAGACCGAGTTTGGGCAATACAGAACGGGCCTGATTCTCAATTACTACGTCTGAAATGCCTACTAAACGCTTGCACAAAGCTTTCCCCTCGGGCGTGGTGAGGTCCAGCGTAATTCCCTTTTTGTTGCGGTTCATAAGATTGAACGCGGGAGCTTGCTCATACATCCGCTCCTCATACTCTTCCGGGGTTAAATCCCAGCCGCGCCACCAATCGTAATATTGGCAGGCCTCTATCTTGATGACTTCCGCCCCCATATCCGCCAGATGGCGCGCGGCTAAAGGACCGGACCAGCCCATGGACAGGTCCACGACCCTGATCCCGGATAACAGATATGCCGCTTCCCGGTTCGATGGCCTCATTAGAGCACTCCTTCGGCCTTCAGGATTTTACACTCTGATTCTGAAAGGCCTAAGCGGTGAGAAAAAACCTCACTATTATTCTGGCCCAACCGGGGGGCGGTGCCGCCTTTAAGGGCCGGGGTTTTTAATAACTTGAAAGGGATGGCCGGCGCCATAAAGGTTCCTGTATCATCTTGATTTACCGGGACAAATGATTGTCTATCCTTGAAATGGGTACTTGAAAGCAATTCAGCCATGGTGGGCACCAGGGCAAAAGGGATGCGCCTGGCTTGAGCCTGATGAAACCATTCATTCGAGGTGCGTTCTAAAAATTTTTCGGCCAGGAGCGGTTCCAGTTCATCAGCGTGCTCCAATCTGAGTAAACTGGTGCTGTATTCGGGTTTATCTTTCAGCTCAGGCAGCCCGGTCAAGTCGCACAACTGACGCCACTGGGCCGGAGTAAGAACATTGGCTCCGATCCAACCGTCTTTGCAGGGAAAGACGCTAGCCGGGTAGGCGGGTGTGAACCGGTTCAGTCCCTTTCTAAAGCCGGGTTCACCGCTACTAGAAAAGGATGCTACACCAGTCTCGTTAAAGCAGAGGTTTGCGTCCAGGATGCTGGTATCAACGTACTGGCAGCCTTTACCCCGGGTACGGCCCATGAGCGCGCCCATGGCCGCGATGAACGCGGTTACTCCCCCCACGAATTGGGTCTGATAACCACCGGGCAGTACCGGCGGGCCTTCTTTCGGGCCAATATAATAGGATACACCTGATAGACCGTTGATGAGGGCGTCATTTCCCTTGAAATTGCGATACCCACCCTCCTGACCGTACCAGGTGACCGAGGTGTAAATCAGGTCTGGATTCTTAAAGGTTAAAGCTGAATAACCCAGGCCGAGGCCGTTCAGAAAACCGGGTTGGAAGCTTTCAATCAGGATATCGGTTTCTCTTGATAAACGGCGGATTAAATCAGCCCCTTTATCCGCTTCGATATCCAGGGTGATACTCTTTTTATTAGTGTTGAGATAAGCGAACATTCCGCTTGATTCCAGGGGCGCGGCGCCTTCAGCCAAAGGTGGGAGGAACCGGCTTGGATCTCCCTGACCGGGAGGTTCTATCTTGAGAACTTCCGCGCCGAAATCGGCAAAAAGCTTGGACGCATAGGGCCCGGCTACACCTTGGGCCAGTTCTAAAACTTTAATTCCGGCCAGGGCTTGTGATGTCATGGGTGACTACTCTTACTAATGCCGTGATACCTGATAGTTACGGCGCTTTCAGAAGGATTATTAATTGCTGATTTTTAAGGCGGCAGCGCTTTTATTGCCGGACTGAGCTATAATTGTAATCGCAACTCAACCAAAAATCAAACCGTGATTTTTTCATTTTAGGGCGGGGAGACAAGTAGAAGCATGATTGAGACCTCTGCAAAACTTCGTCCATTGGCCGGACTTAAAGCCTCGTCTGGTAAAGCCGATGCCGGTGGACGTCCATGGTCTAATCAGGAATATTTTCGCCCGGACCCGAAAACCGCATTGCTGTCAAACGGCTGAATCGGTTTCACAAAACCAATGCGCCGTTCTGGTACAAGGCTAAAAGCAGGTCCTGGCCGATTTTTACCCTTCTCTCCTCTTCGAGTTCTTTAATAATGCTTTGATTGGTCCGTCTGCCGTCAAACATCATCAGGATGTCATTAACGACAGCCGGGACTATAAAACTGGTGATGCTGGAATAAACCGCAAAGGCGCCGTCCTCAAGTTCGGTAATTTCTATTTCAGGATTGAGCTTGAGAATCGAAGGCAGCCGGGGATTTATCATTTCCCGGTATTTATTCTTGGTATGATCGAGCAGAACCCCATGCTTGACGCCTGTTATTCCTTCGAACTCTTCAGGCGAGAGCGTGGACACCGCCTCGAAAGACTCAAGGTAAAATGCTTCTTCCCTGTCTGCCCACTCCGCCCAGAGAAACTCATGAAAAAGGTCCGCGTCAAGCTCTTTCCGTTTATCTTGAAAGGGATACAAGGTGTCCGGGTCGGATTTTGAGGCAAAAGTATAGGCTAAAGTCATATCAGGCCCGATATCCATTTTTTGCAAAGCGTGCTTGGCCAGGGTGTCTTCCACATGCGCCAGATACTCCCTGAGAGCCGTCCAGAAATTGTGTCCAAACTGGCCGGCCACGTACACACAATACCAGGTGATACACGTGGATTTCCGAAAGGTCCATATCGCGCATCGCCCGGTATCGCTCATGTAATAGGGACACAGGAGAGATTTAAATCGGCCGAAGCCTCTCTTTTTTAATCGTTTATACCGTTTGGAATATTCTTCGGTAGGGAGCAGGCCGTGGGGCGTAACGCCCAAGCGGCTTTTGATGATCTCTTTCACTCTACGCCGGCCGGCTTCCACCACGGGATTCCGATCGGCCAGGATCGCTCCCACCAGATAGTTGGGCAAGGCGGGGTAATACGTACAGCACTTCACATCGGGTGAGAAATAGGTTAGACCGGGTACCTGCGGGACTTCTTCCTTGGGACAGACGGCACAATCATCACAAGTGGAAAGATCTTCAAAGGGGATCGATTCCTTAAAAAAATTCGGGAAAAAATCCGAGTATAATGGGGGAAGTATATTCAGAATTTTTTGGAAAGGCATTTATAAATATACCTCCGGGAGGTTTTATAGACAACGTCTATAGGATTGTTAAAAATTCTTCTTAACAAAATTGCGCTCTGCGCAATCGTAAGGGTTATCCGCGCAATACGCGGATTTTATTGAATTATCAGTTGTAGTAATTGCCAAAAATATATTCCGTTTCCAGTAAAGGGAGCTATTATCTTATCAGCTAACATCGAAGACATGTAACTAAGGGCAATTACATGATGTTTTGGCGTTTGTCTCGGCGTATGGGGGACGATTGACCGACATGGATTTCATGCTATTAATGGCCTAAGACCCAACATTAATGTGACAAACGCTCTAGTTAAGATAATCATATATGCAAATATTAATGC
>JAZGHI010000679.1:0-3036 GCA_036480955.1 Candidatus Adiutricales bacterium | reverse complement strand
CCTGAACGACCTGGACGCCGCGGCTGAATTAATGAAATGAAAAATCCTTTTTACCAAGACCGGTACCCGTAATTATAGAAGCCCAAGTTTCGTGTGCAGACCCATCGTATACTGACAACTTGCTTTTCCGGGTCAAACTGATACACTGTGATTCTTTATTTAAATAATCATAGAGAGGTGCCTTTATGGGAAACAACGGGCAGGTCAGCGATAAGGCAGCCTGGCTTGAAAACATCATTAAAGATTTTATTGAAAACTCTCCGGAAAACGCTCTACAAGGACCGTTTGATGAAAAGGCCTGGGACGAACCCCTGGTTGGTTTCTCGAACGGCGCGGACCCGATTTACCAGTCTTACAAAGAACACGTGGGGGATTTCCATTGGACTCCGGCGGAAATATTCGCCCAAATTTATCCTGACGTAAAATTCAACGATGATGAACTGACGATTGTCAGCTGGATACTGCCGCAGACCGAGGCTACCAAGGCTGATAATCGGAAGGAAATAGAGTTCCCGGCCCATAGATGGGCCAGGTCCAGAATTTTTGGGGAAAAAACCAATGAAAAACTAAGGCTTCACGCGGTGGAAGAAATAAAGAAAGCCGGTTATGAAGCCCTGGCCGCCGCCTTAACCCCTGACTGGAAGACGATGCCTTCGGAAAAATTTTTCCTTGCCTCGAAGTGGTCCGAGCGGCACGCGGCCCACGCCGCCGGCCTGGGTACCTTCGGCGTTTGCGACGGGTTGATTACGCCTAAAGGCAAAGCCATACGAGTCGGATCGGTCATCGCCAAGGTTGACGTCGCCCCTGCTCCCCGCCCCTATGACACCCACCAGGCCTATTGCTTATATTATTCTGAAGGGGCCTGTCTCGAATGCGTAAAGCGGTGCCCGGTCGACGCTCTCAGCGAAGGCGGACACGATAAGAGAACCTGTTTAGGACACCTGCGTTCCAAGACAGCGGATTATGTAAAGGAACAATTCGATTTCGATGGCTATGGATGCGGGCTTTGCCAGACAGGTGTTCCGTGCGAGTCTAAAATACCATCTCTGGCTGATCTGGAGTGATTGCTAAGACCATCGGTTTTTATCAGCCCTTGGAAGCTACCTGATTAAAGCTTCTCGCGTTTTTTGATGGCGTTATAAACATCCTCAATGATTTCGGAGGACACCAGGGCCATGGCCTGGCTCATGGCCTCAGCCAGGGCCGAGGGATTCTTCCCATTGAGGGGTACCTCAGCCCTGTAGGTCTTTTGAAAAAGTATCCTCTTCCTTGCATCGGGTTCTCCTTCCGCAAAAAGAATAATGTTCACAACGTTGACCGCCATCCAGACCGGTTCCAGATCCCATTCACCGAATTCGTTTACGAATCCACCGATTCTATACGACGCGGGAAATCTGGTTTCATCCGTAAACACGGCCTTGAAAAAACCTGATCGCGCGAAATCACGGGTGAGGGAATAATAAACAATGTCCCCCACTTTCGCCTGCCACTTGTGATACACGTATGAGCTTCTCTTGTATGCATCATCCCGATAGACGATTCGGCTGGAATTGTATTCAGGCGCAGCGCCAAACCGCTCCAGTTTTATGGCCACAGGAAGAGGTTCGGGCGGTGGTGTCTTTTGAACTTCGTATTCCAGGGTGTAGAATGAAATCTCTTGTGTTGGAGGGGAAAAAAAAGAGCAACCATTAGCAATTACAAGAAGACTCAACGGCAATAACAAGAATTTTACGGTCCAGGCCATAGGGATCTTATCTTTCCTTTTCTGCCATCTGCTAATTTAATTTTCTAGCGGTCGGCGGGCTGCTGAAAATTAACCGTGAAGGCTGGTGAGTGATGAGCTCGATTAACCGATTAAGATTTTCACTGGCACGCTCTAAATTATGGGCGATGACTAATTGGTTCCGGTCAAAATGAGCCAGGGATGTATCGGTCCCGCTTATCAAAGCATTGCTTCTTTCAAAAAAGGCCCTGGCGTCGTCCATGGCGAGTCTGAACGCATCTAAAGAGGTTCTCAGGGAATTATCGGCCCCGGCCACAAAAGAAGCGCCTGTGAGTATAAACGAACTGGCGCTGGCTACAACCTCTTTAATATTATCAATGGATTGTCGAATGGCCGCCTCATTCTCACTAATGATTCTATCCACTTTCAGGAGAGTGAGCTGAACCTCAGTAAGGCCGGCGCTGGCCTTGGCCATAGAAGCCCTGATATCGGAAGATATATTTTTTATGTCGGCCTCATCAATGGTCTCGTTCAAATGGTCAATAGTGTTTTTAATTTTATCGGCAATCTCGCCCAGGTCCAGTGAGGCGACCTGGCTCAGCACCTTATCGATACTGCCCAAGAGTTCACTGATTTCAGATGGTTTAGACGCGATAACCTGGTATTTGGTAGGGAAATTAATGCGCGGAGAACGGTCCGGTTCGCCTGTCTTTTTCCTGTCCAATTCAAGAAACATACTCCCGGTAATACCGGCCATATTTAACTGCGCCACCAGCTCTTTTATTTTTAATTTTTGCCCGGTGTCAATCCGGAGAATCACCTCGATCAGCTTGGAATCGGCGGCAACGGTTATTTTTTGGACCCTGCCGATGGCCACACCCCTATATTTCACCGGTGAATCTTTGTCCAGACCGGACACGGATTCATCCAGATAGGTGGCGTAGAATTGACCCTGTTGCAAGACCTGAGAAGCTCCCAGCCATATTATGGCTATCAGGGCCGTAAGGATCCCACTGAATACAAATAAACCAACGGTAAATTTGGTCCTCTGAGTGGCCATTACTGATCAACCTTTCGTGATAATCCCTCCGCCCCAGTCTGGCGGTTAAAGAAATTTTTTACAAACGGATTTTTACTGCGGTCGCGTAGGAACTTGGGATCGCCGTCGGCTATAATGCCCTGAGTCTGCTTGTCCAGCATTATCACTCTGTCGGCAACGGTGAATATGCTCGGCAGTTCGTGAGTCACGATTACCATAGTCGTACCCAGAGTCTGGTTCAGGTGAATGATAAGGTTATCTAATTCCGCCGATG
>JAZGHI010000678.1:0-8203 GCA_036480955.1 Candidatus Adiutricales bacterium | reverse complement strand
CTTTCCACAAATTTTGTGTCATTTTCCAGGCCCAAACATCTTGAATTGCGGCCACCGGGGATCACCACGAAGATCAGATTCGATCAAAAAGGGGCCTTCATAGTCAAGCTTAAGGCCAAAAAACCCGCGCTCTGGACCTGGCTCGAACTGGATGGCCTTGAGGCTGAATTCTCTGACAACTTTTTTCACCTCCGGCCCGGTAAAGAATGCGAGATTCAGGTTAAACCCGGGCGGAGAATTGACGCGGCCCAGTTCAAAGATCGGCTGAAAGTCCGCAGTTTAATTGACACCTATTGATCCAGCCAGGATTGTCGCCCGGCTTTCACGATCATCCGTGTACCCCCAGGATCCAGGTGCAGCCGGACTCTCTATTTCCAGGCACCCTGATAAAATAAAGGTGTTTAATATAATTTATAAAAAGAATGTTTGACAAATAAGGGCAAATTTGTGAGCATGCGCGAGTCTATATATTCGATTTCAAATTTAGATTGCTGTACGCGGCCGGTTGAAAAGGCCGCACCTGAGCGGATTTCGCTTCTGTTTTTGGTTTATTGTTACTAATTCGTGGGATGGCTCTTTTTGAAAAAGCCATAATAAAAGACGAAACGGGCGAGACCTATCTGGATTTTCAGATTGAACTCTTAGGGGGAGTTCATGGTCAGCCATACAAAATGAGGCTTCGGGAAAGGAGGTGTGACCGTAATTCAGCACCGGGACTTTAACTTCAGTCCCACAAGGTATTTCACTAACATTTTAAGGAGGGAAAAATGAAACCAGTGAAAAAGATGTATTTCTTGATTATTTCGTTCTGTTTTATCTGGATGTTGGGTGCGGGGCTGGCCCTGGCGGCAGACATGCCCCATTTTGACATTAACAAAATGTCCGACATGTCCGATTATGATCCGAACACTGTCAAACAGCCAACAGGAGACACCATCAAGTTCGCCATAGTGGCCAGTTTTTCAGGACCCGCGGCCACGGTGTCTGAGTTTTACTGGAATGTTATAAACTGGGTTGCCTATGACCTCAATAAAAGAGGCGGTATCATGGTGGACGGCAAAAAGAAACTGATTAAGGTGCTCAAGGCCGACCACGCGAGCAAGCCGGCTATCGCCAAAAAGGTGACCGAGAGGATGATCCTCAAGGAGAAGGTCAAGCTGCTATGGGGCACCAACGGCAGCAATAATTCCAAAATCATTTCACAGGTGGCCAAGAAATACAAAGTCATCTACCAGGACGGCTCGGCCATGTCCGATGAGCTCATGGACGGGACGAACTTCAACCGCTATACCTTTATGACCGCTATCACCACCGGGCAGGTGGGTGCGGGGCTGGCCGCTTTTTACGCCAAAAGAAAAAAGGAAACCAAGTTCTATATCCTGTGCCAGGACTACCTCTTCGGACATTCCATGGCCAACGGATTCAAAAACGCGCTGCCGAAATACTTTCCGGAGGCTCAAATCGTGGGCGAAGATTACCATAAACTGTTCGCCACCGACTATGCCGCCTATCTGACCAAGATAAAGGCTTCCGGGGCCGAGGTAATTTATACCGGTGACTGGATTCCCGACGCGGAAAACATGCTCAAACAGGCCCGTCAGATGGGTGTAATGCTTCCAATGGCCAATATGTTCCTGAATGACCCCAACGTCCTGGAAGCCGTCGGCATCGAGGGAACAGTCGGCCTGGTGAACCTGGGCCCGGCCAACATTGAACTGGACTCCTATGACAAGTTTTATCTCCAATCGGTCTGGCATCAACAGTGGAAAAACAAATGGCAAAAACCCTATAACAATCCTCGCTACAAATGGCTCGCGGCAGATGGTCTGGCCATTGTGATGCAGACCTACTGGCTTTTCGATGTTGTAGCAAGGGCCGGCACCCTGGACGCGGAAAAAATAATAGAGGTCTGGGAAGGTGACAAATACCGGGCTGTCCACGGCGTGCTGGAGATGAGGCCTTGCGATCACAAGACCATCAGGGACGTTTTTATTGCCGAATACGTGTATCCCAACCTGTGGTACGAAAAATCTGCTAATGCCGGCAAAATAATCACCATTCCGGCCAAAGATGCTATGCCTTTAAAAGCGGCAGATCTCGAGCGCTGCAAAAATTAACCGGGGAATACTTGAAATCAGTTCGTTTAACGATGAGTTATTTTCACCATTAACCAGACTTATGGCCCGCCCCGCCTTTATTGGCTGGTGGCGGGCCATGAGCAGTATTTTAGCAAGTAATGACAAAAGAGCGCCTGAAATGAGTTAACTCGAGGAATGTCCGGTTTTTGAGGTTAAAAAAACGCCTCTCTTTCGCCGCGGGAATTTCCTGGCCCTTTTCAGGCATTTTTTTGTGACTACAGGAGGATAAACAAATGGATCCAACCACGGCGATGTACGTTGCCCAGGGCTTAAACGGGCTGGCTTACGGAATGCTCCTTTTTTTGGTGGCCTCCGGTCTGACCCTCATCTTCGGCATGATGGGTGTTTTAAATCTGGCTCACGCCGCTTTTTTCATGTTGGCCGCCTACTTTGGTTATCAGGTCGAAATCTGGACCGGCAGTTTCTGGTTAGCTCTCTTAATAGCGCCTCCTATCGCCGCTATTTTCGGGATTTTGATGGAGCGGATTCTATTAAGAAGGGTTCGCCATTTAGGCCACACCGGAGAACTTATCCTGACCGTGGGTGTCGGGCTGATCATATTGGAGACCGTTAAAATATTCTGGGGGACGGACAGTAAGCATATTTCTATCCCTGGGTTTTTACAGGGATTAATATCCGTCGCCGGACTGGAATACCCGATATACCGTCTTTTTGTAATCGGACTGTCCTTCGTGGTGCTGATTATTCTCTTCCTGATCCTGTTTAAGACCAGGTTGGGCATGATCGTACGCGCCGCGGTCTCCGACGCGGACATGGTCAACGCTTTAGGTATCAACGTACCGCTTGTTTTTATGGTCGTTTTCGGCGTGGGTACCTGGCTGGCCGGCGTGGCCGGAGTGGCCATAGCCCCCATCCTGTCTGTGTTCCCCGGACTCTCCAACCAGATGGGCATGGACGCCTTTATTGTGGTCATAACGGGTGGTTTCGGGAGTCTTGGCGGAGCCTTTCTTATAGCTATTGTCTTTGGCCTGTTGGATTCTTACGGCGTTCAATTCATCTCCCAGTTGGCGCCCGTGCTGATGTTCATAGTCATGGCTGTTATTCTGTCTATCAGACCCATGGGTTTATTCGGGGAAAGATAATAATGCTTATAATTTTAAAATGGATTTTAGGGATAATAGGCCTTGTATTTTTACTTATATACCCGAAGCTATTCGGTATTTATTTCACTAACGTTCTAGTAATATTCGGCGTTTACGCCCTCTATGCGGTTACCCTGAATCTTCTGCTTGGATTCACCGGGCTCCTTTGTTTCGGCATGGCTATGTTTTTTGGCGTGGGCGGTTATGCCACGGCCCTGGGGTTGACCCATATTGAAGGACTGCCGCTGCTGGTCTCGATCGCTTTCGGTCCCCTGGCCTCTGTCACTTTAGCCCTTATCTTGAGTCCGCTTCTGGTGAGGGTCAGCGGTACCGCGTTCGCCATGCTCACCATGGCCTTTGGCCAGCTTATGTATGTTCTGGCCCTGAAACTTAGAGCTATAACCGGCGGTGAGGACGGAATCGGGGGATTCCCCATTCCGCCGTTAAATATTCCCGGTATCGTTTCCATTGACATGGCCGATCCCACGAATTTCTACTATTTCGCCGCGGTCCTGCTGATAGGCAGTATCTGGATTTTATGGTTTTTTACCAAGACTCCCTTTGGCAGCATCATGGTCAGCGTGCGCGATAATGCCGACAGGGTGGATTACATGGGGTTCAAGGTGCCCCAGACCAAGGCCGTCATTTTTCTCATAGCCGGCGGGTTCGCTGGGATTGCCGGCTCTATATACGCTCTTTTTCAAAATTTGATCTCGGCAGACGGGGCGTTCCATATCCTCAACTCATTCCAGCCGCTCATGATGTGTGTTCTGGGGGGCTTAGGCAGTTTTTTCGGTCCGATCATCGGGTCTGGCGTTTTCAGCGTTCTTGAGGAGCTGACCAGCCGTTACACCGAACGGGTGGAACTGACGACCGGCCTGGTACTGGTTCTGGTGATATTGTTCACCCCCATGGGTATTACCGGCCTGACAAAAATCGCCCGGGAAAAATGGCTCATGAGATCCCAGGTTGTGACGGAAGGGGAGGAAGTCTAATGAATATACTCGAAACCAGGGACGTGCATCACAGCTTCGGCGAACTGAAGGTACTTATGAGTGTCAACCTTGAAATTGAAGAAGGGGAAAGGCATGCGGTCATCGGTCCCAATGGCGCCGGCAAGACGACTCTTTTTAATGCCATAACCGGGACTTTTGCTCCCACCAGCGGTGAGATTTTTTTCAAGGGAAAAGAGATTTCACGGGCCAAACCGCATACACTGACCAGAATGGGCATGGGACGTTCATTTCAAATTACCAGCACGTTTCATAGATTAACTACGTTTCAGAATATCCGCATGGGCATCCTGTCCAAAAGAGGTGTCCGGTTCAATCTGTTTCAGCGGGTTGATAAAATGAAAAGCATAACCGAGGAAACGGATGAGGTCCTCAAACACATTAACCTGGATGGAGAACGGGACATACCGGCCGAACTGCTGTCTTACGGCAAACACCGCAGTCTGGAAATCAGTATGGCCATGGCCACCGACCCGGACCTGGTCATGCTGGACGAGCCTACCTCCGGCATATCCCCTGACGAGACCCATAATGCCGTGGAGTTGATCAGGCGCCTGACCGAGGGAAAGACCATGGTCATCATCGAACACGACATGGAGGTGGTCTTCTCCCTGGCCGACCGCATTACCGTACTTCATCGCGGGGAGATAATCGCCGTAGGCCCACCGGACGAGATAAAAAACAACCAGGCGGTCAAAGACGCCTACCTCGGGCATATGGGGGATGAATAATGTTTCTTGAAGTAAAAGGCCTCAACACGTATTACGGCGCCACTCATGTTCTGCAGAACGTCTCGCTGACCGTGGATGAAGGCGAGGTGGTCAGCCTGCTGGGCCGAAACGGTATGGGCAAAAGCACCGCCTTGAAGAGTATCATGGGCGTTAAAAGCCCCAAATCAGGCCGGATTGTTTTTAAAGACAAGGACATCGCCGGTTCACCTCCCTACAAGGTAGCCCGGGCGGGTATCGCCTACGTCCCGGAGGAAAGGAGAATTTTCCCGAACCTGACCGTCTATGACAATCTGGTGATGGGCATCAAACACGGCCGCGCTCAAAAAAAGGATCCGGTCAACGGCTGGACCGTGGAAAAGATATTCGATCACTTTCCCGAGATAGCCAGGCGGGCCGATCAAAAAGGGGGAAGCCTTTCCGGCGGAGAACAGCAGATGCTGGCCATCGGCCGGTCCTTGATGGGGAATCCCGAACTCTTAATGGTCGATGAGCCGACCGAGGGTCTTTCGCCCATACTGGTGCAGGAAGTGAGGGATATGCTGGTCCAGATCAAGGAGGAGGGCGTCTCCATCCTCCTGGTGGAACATAACATCAAGATGGCCCTGTCGGTTTCCGACCGTGTTTACCTGATGGCCAAGGCCTACCTCGCTTTTGAGGGAACCGTAGCGGAACTTGAGGCACACCCCGAAATCAACGCCAAGTACCTGGAAATATAAATTATACCATTCGAAAAAACAGGTCCGGTCGGAAAGGCCGGACCTGTTTTTTCGTTTCAGTGGACGACCAATAAATCCACCGAATACTTGTGAACCTCGATTGATCCGTAATTGAATTTCGCCTATACTCACCTTTTAAAATACTGATCCATAATCAAGGCAATGAAACAAACCCTATGAGTATAACTTTATCTCTATTTGCCGCCCAGGGCCTGAACGCGCTGATGTATGGTATGTTGCTTTTTCTGGTCTCGTCCGGCCTGACCCTGATCTATTCCATGATGGGATTTCTGAATTTAAGCCATGTTTTCTTTTTCATGCTGGGCGCTTATTATGGTTCCTCGTTCTACGAACTTACCCACAATTTCTGGTTATCTCTCTTACTGGCGCCTGTTGCCCTGGGTTTCACGGGGGTCCTGGCCGAGAGGTTTTTTCTGAAAAATCGGGGCGGGGAATCCCTGGGCTACATCGGTGAAATACTGCCGACTTTGGGAGTGGCCCTGCTCATATTAACCGCTGTCGGTATTTTCTGGGGTATGGGCAGCCCCGCGGTGGAAATTCCGGAATCGCTTCAAGGTTTAGTGCCCATTGCCGGTTTTGAATATCCCGTGTACCGGTTGTTCATAATCGCCATGTCCTTTATTATATTATGTATCTTGACCTTTATTTTATATAAAACCCGGCTAGGCAAAATTGTACGGGCCGCGGCTTCCGACGCGGAAATGGTCAGCGCGCTAGGCATCAACACGCCCCTGATCTTTACCCTTGTGTTTGGAACCGGTATCTGGATGACCGGCATAGCCGGCGTTGCGGCGGCCCCCATGTTTCCGGTAACCGCGGCTTTCGGTTACGAGTGGAGCCTCGAGGCATTCGTGGTGGTTATCGTGGGAGGATTGGGCAGTCTGCCGGGAGCTTTCACCACCTCTCTGGTGATAGGGGCGCTTCATTCGTTTGGTGTACAGTTCATTCCCCGGCTGGTGCCGGTCCTTATATTTCTTTTCATGGTGCTGGTCTTGGCTTTCAAGCCCCGGGGCCTTTTTGGTTCTCGAGAATGAAAAGGACACTGGCCCTCCTCCTGTTCTGGGGAGTGACTATTATAGCTCTATTCATGGTGCCGGAAATTTTCGGCGTTGTGGTGTCCGACGTTTTCGTAGGCTTCGGAATTACGGCCCTGTTCGCCGCCAGTTTAAACCTGTTGGTGGGCTATGGACTATTCAGCTTCGGCCACGCCTTGTTTTTCGGCGCCGGGGCGTACGCCACGGCCCTGGGCTTGATACATATCGAGGGCCTGACCTTTCTGTCTTCGTTTTTTTTGGGAGGTTTGGTGTCAGGACTTCTGGCCCTGTTGGTCAGTCCAATTCTCGTCCGTGTCAGCCAGATTTATTTTACTCTACTGACCATCGCTCTAAACCAGTTTGTATATGTCAGCTGTCTGAAGTTTTACGAGGTAACCGGCGGTGAAAACGGGTTGGGCAATTACATGATACCGCCCTTAGACCTCCCGGGAATTAGCGCTCTCGACATGGTGCATAAAGCCAATTTTTATTACTTCAGTCTGGTGGTCATCACCTTGAGTGTCTGGTTCATGAGGTTCTTTACCAAAACCCCGTTCGGCAGTATCATGGAGGCGGTCCGGGATAACCAGATGCGGGTGTCCTTCCTGGGTTTTCAATTGTCGGTGACCAAGACTATTATCTTTGCCATTTCAGGCTTTTTCGCCGGTATTGCCGGGTCGTGTTTCGCCCTGTGGTTAAATGTTGTCGATCCTGCGAGCACCCTGCACCTGGTCAATATTTCCATTCTGACCTTTTTAGCCATCCTGGTGGGGGGATTGGGAACTTTCATCGGCCCATTCATAGGAGTGGGCCTCCTTGTTTTGTTCGAGGAATTAGTCCTGGCATATGGCCAGCCGGCTAAATTAGCAATCGGGCTCGTTACTATTATGTTTCTGCTGTATGCTCCCAAATATTCCCCGCTAGGGATTATGGGCATATACTCGAAAATAAAAGGTCGAGTTGTAAACAAGGCGGAATCATGACCATGGTTAGCCAGCCGGGCATATTGGTTCCAAGGATTGGCCATGATGTGATGTCGGTTTGGAACATCGTCTTCTGGATCTGGGCTGGTATCGGCCATTAAGACAGCAGGCATATAATTTACCCTGGTTACAACCTTACCTAAAGTTCTTCAGAGCATGGCCGACAAGCGGCCATGGCACCCGGCCTTTTTTTACTCTCTGGTCGATGCCCGGAGGAAAATCCCCGGTAACTTTTCACTTTTTTTACTTCTTATTACGCTCATCTGAGATGCTCATAAAAATTTTACCAGTGACTCGGAATTCCTTGTTTTAGACAATTTTTTACTCAATAATTAATGGTCATGGCAAAAGATCAGGCTCGACGGGAGTATTTCATAATAGTTAGACAGGGCTTTAAACAATCAACAGGAGGAGCGATAGATGATTAAATTCGGTAAAGGGAACTTACGAGTACCGGAATGGTC
>JAZGHI010000677.1:0-8238 GCA_036480955.1 Candidatus Adiutricales bacterium | reverse complement strand
TTGCCCTTGGGCGTCAGGGTGAAACCAGAATAAAAGGTGACCACCCCCTGGACACGACTGGGGAAAATTTTCAAGGCTAAGGCCACGGTCTCCAGCGATTCAGGGGGGATATACCCGTAGTGCTCCTGTATATCCTGAAGAAGCGGTATTAGGCTCCACATCAGGTCTTTATGCTTGTCTATAATCGAAGTCAGCTCATTTAAGTCTATTTCTTTTGCTTCCATCTTGATCCTTCCCGCTAAATCATTCCCGGTTTTTCAGGATGTATGAAACATCACTCTTGTCCAAAATCAGTTTTTTCCTGGACAGCAATTGTATAACTTTAGGGGCGCACCTGCTCATAAAATGAAATCACCACCACCCCCGTCATTCCGGCGAAAGCCGGAATCCAGGGGAGAAACGATTTCGTTTAAGTCCTGCCAAAGCGGGTTTTCTTTTCGATCAATTCCATCTTTCAGTGCGTTTCCAGTTTAATGTACTTTCCTGGATTCCGGATAGAGCGTTTCCCTTTAGGAAACGCACAAACAAGTGATTGTTTACTTCGTAAACAATTTAGTCCGGAATGACGAATGTAATTTACGCAGCCACTCCTTAGTCGTACAGACGCTAAGCCGGGTGCCATGGTACTCGGCGTTTTTTGGTGCGCACAACGCACCCTACATTTTTGCGTCATTCCGGCTAGAGCGTTTTCCAAAGGAAAACGCAAAAACAGAAGATTGTTTACTTAAGCGTTTCCCTTCAGGAAACGCACAAACAGGAGATTGTTTGCGGGGCAAACAATTTTAGTAAACAATTAGCCCGGAATCCAGGAAAGAGTGAAACTTACGCTTAAAGAATGGTACACTTGACCAGTTGAAACCCATTTATAAAATTATCCGTCCTCTTGGTTAGAAGGCAATAGAAAGGAGGCCATTTTGCCCCAGAATAAAAATTACGCCCTTGAAGTAAATATGCGCGGGCATTATCCGTCGATCGTGAAAGCCGAAGGAATCTACCTTTATGACGACCAGGGACAACGGTACCTGGACGGCGCGGGAGGCTCGATTGTCGTCAATCTCGGGCACGGCCTAAAGGAGTTCGCTGAGGCGCTCAAGGAGCAGGCCGAAAAAGTGGCCTTTTCCTACCGCATGTCGTTCACTACGCCTCAGTATCAGGAGTTGGCTCAGAAAATCTGCGAACTCACCAACTTTGAGATGGACAAGGTGTTCCTTGTCTCCGGCGGGTCTGAAGCTAATGAAATAGGTGTCAAGCTGGCCAGAAAATTTCACATAGATAACGGGTCGCCCTCCAGGTATAAGGTAATCTCCCGGTGGCAGAGCTATCACGGCGGCACCATGGGGGCTTTGGCCTGGACAGGCTTTACCGGGAGGAGAAGGGAGTATCTTCCTTACCTGAAGGATTTCAATCATATCGCGCCGGCCTATTGTTATCGCTGCTGGTTTAATAAAGAACCCGACACCTGTGACCTGGAATGCGCCACCGCCCTGGAATACGCCATTAATCAGGAAGGTCCCGGCACCGTGTCCGCTTTCCTGGTAGAACCGGTCGTTGGAGCGGCTTTATGCGGTGTACCCCCTCGGGAAGGCTATTTCAGGAAGATCAGGGAGATCTGCGATAAGTACGGTGTCCTCTTGATTTTTGACGAGGTAATGACCGGGTTCGGGCGGACGGGAAAAAATTTCGCTTACGAGCATTTCGATATGGTGCCGGATATCATCTGCATGGGGAAAGGTTTGAGCAGTGGTTATTTCCCTCTGGGCGGCGCCATGTGCCAGGCGTACGTGACCGATACTATAGCGGAAAAATCAGGCGTTTTCGCGGCCGGTTTCACCTATGCCGGAAATCCGCTCGGTTGTGCGGTTGGCAACACGGCCATGGATTATATGAAGGAGCACAATCTGGTGGAGAGGTGCGCCCGAATGGGCGAATACATGGAACAAAGGATGAACGACCTTTACAAACACCCGACGGTTGGTGATATAAGGGGCCTGGGCTTGATGAGGGGCGTTGAATTCGTGAAGGACCAGGACTCAAAGGAATCTCTGGATACAAGCCTTTCCTACGCATACCAGATAAGCGGAGAAGCAAGAAATCAAGGTTTGACCATGCTGACCGCGAACGGCTGCGACAGGGGGACCGCTGGAGACATGATCCTGATAGGGCCTCCTTTCATAATAACCGAAGAACAGATTGATGAGATGGTTGATATCCTGGATAACGTTATCTCCACGGTGGAGGAAAGGAACGGGTTTGGAGGATAACTGGACTTTCAGGGCTGATGCTGCCCCTCATGCGGCCTGAGGACCGTCTGGTAAAAGCCTGAGAGAAGTTTCCATAGAATCGATTCAAGTCATCATTACTGTCCAGGAAAAACCGTTTTTGGACAATAGTGAAAAACAATAAAACAAAAAATCCTATGATTTTATGTACAATAATAAAATGGAGGCGGCCATGAAACCGGTATTTGGAGTGATCGTAGGCAACAGAGGCTTTTTCCCGGATGAATTAGTCAGAGAGGGCCGGGAGGAGATACTTAAATGCATGGAGGAAATGGAGTGCGAGGCGGTTATTCTAGGCCCGGGAGACACAAAATTGGGAGCCGTGGAAACACTGGATGAAGCCAAAAAATGCGCCGGATTATTTTCCGACAATTCGGATAAGATTGACGGTGTGATCGTTACCCTGCCGAACTTCGGTGATGAACGAGGCGTGGCCGAGACCATCAAGATGTCAAAGTTGGACGTACCTGTTCTCATCCAGGCCAGTCCTGATGAGCCCGCGCGTTCCCAGATGGGACGCAGAAGAGATTCATTCTGCGGCAAAATTTCCGTGTGCAACAACCTTTTCCAGTACGAGATTCCCTATTCCATCACCGCCAGCCATACGGTCAAAGTCGACAGCGATGAATTCCGCGAGGACTTTACACGATTCATGGGTATCTCCCGGGTGGTCAAAGGCCTGAGAAGCGCGCGCATCGGGGCCATAGGGGCCAGGCCGGCTAATTTCAAGACCGTGCGCTATAGTGAAAAGATACTGGAGAGTTACGGTGTCTCGGTTGAAACTATCGACCTGTCCGAAATTTTCGGCCGCGTTGAAAAATTAAACGATTCGGCCAAAGAAGTAAAAACGAAATTCGAATCCATCAAAGCTTATCTGCCAACCAGCGGCATCGAGGATAAATTTTTATTAAAAATGGCTAAATTGGGGGTGGTCATAGACGGTTTTGTGAACGACCATGACCTTGACGCCACGGCTGTACAATGCTGGACGGCCATGGAAGAATACTACGGTGTGGTTCCTTGCACGGTCATGAGTATGCTGAGTGAAAATTTAAGACCAAGCGCCTGCGAAGTGGACGTTACGGGAGCCTTGGCCATGTACGCCCTTCAGTTGGCTTCCGGTTCCCCAAGCGCGCTGGTTGACTGGAACAACAATTACGGAGACGATCCCGAGAAGTGCGTGCTTTTCCACTGCAGTAATCTGCCCCGTTCCTTCTTCACCGAGGCCCGGATGGATTTTCAGGAGATTATCGCCGGTGACGTGGGCCAGGAGAACACCTACGGCACCTGTGTCGGCCGGGTGAGGAGCGGGCTCATGACCTTTGCCCGGCTCTCGACTGACGATTTAAACGGTGAGCTCAGAAGTTACATCGGAGAAGGTTATTTCACGGACGACGACCTCGATACGTTCGGCGGTTACGGCGTAGCCGAAATTCCGGACCTTCAGGAGCTGATGGGATTTATCTGCATGAACGGCTTCGAGCACCACGTGGCCGTAAATTTGTCCAGCACTTCGGAAATACTGAACGAGGCTTTCACTAATTATTTGGGAATTGAGACCTACTACCACCTTTAGTCTTTAATACACCGATGAAAAGAATCCTACTCTCAAGACCCGGCCGATTCGATATTGGAGAGACCGTGCGGCCTGAGCCCTCCCCTGGCCAGGCATTGGTTAGAATTAGATGTGTCGGCGTCTGCGGATCCGATATGCATCTTTACCGAACCGGCCGTATCGGAAAAGTGGAAATCAGAGAACCTTTCGTGATAGGCCACGAATGCGTCGGAGAGGTGATTGAGGTAGGCCATGGGGCGGACCGGGACCTTATAACGCGCCGGGTGGCCATCGAGCCCGCCATTAATTGCGGCCGCTGCCGATGGTGCCTGAGTGGGAATCCAAACCTTTGTCCGGAAATTTTATTTCTAGGGCTGCCGCCCAAGGAAGGAACGCTTCAGGAATATATCGTTCATCCCATAGGACTTCTGGAACAAATACCCGATCATCTCAGTGACGCGGGCGCGGTCGTTCTGGAGCCCATGGCCGTGGCCCTGCACGCCATTAATCTGGTAAAAATAAAGCCCGGACAGACCGTAGTCATCCTGGGAACCGGGGTAATCGGCACCTGTGTGCTCTTGCTGCTCAGTCTTTGGGGGGACTTGAAAATAATCTGTGTGGACCCCATAGAGGACCGGCTGGACCGGGCCCAAAACTTGGGCGCGGATCAGACTGTTAATGGCGCGAGTCTGGAAGAAGTCAAAAGGGAGATCAAATCGGTTTTGGGTGAAAAAGGCGCGGACGTGGTCTTCGAGTGCGCCGGTGAAAAGGAGAGCTTTCGGGCCATGTGTGAGCTAGCGGGTCCCGGAGCGCACCTGGCCGTGATAGGCAGCAATCCGATGGATGAGGTCGTATTTTCTTCCGGGAGCGCCCGGAGGAAGGGGCTGACCCTCCGGTTTGTAAGACGCAGCAGCAATACCCTGGGGCCGTGCATCCGTCTGGCGGATAAGGGCCTGATATCCCCCAACGACCTTGTCACCCACACCTTCAGCGCGTCCAAAGTGACGGAGGCCTTTGAGCTAGTCCGGTCATACGCCGACGGCGTACTGAAAGCCGTTATAAACATGGAAGAATGGTCTTGAAGCGGGTGACCCTCCGCGTAAATAGCCGCGTTATTTGTACAAAGAACTAAAGATATAAATCTAATGATTCCAATTGCTTTCAAAACAGTTCATAGGAGTTCATAGGAGAGTGAAGGGATGAGAAGCAAATACACCATTGGTCTGGATTTTGGCACTAATTCGGTCAGGGCCCTCATCGTGGAGGTAGCTGACGGAAACGAGGTCGGAGGCAGTGTGTGGAATTATCAGTATGGTGAAGACGGCGTGATCATCGATCACGATCAGCCTGACCTGGCGCGTCAGCACCCAAGAGATTACACTCAGGGTACGAAACAGGCCGTTAAAGGGGCCCTGACTGATGCGGGTTCTCTTATCGATTTTTCGCCCGGTGACGTTATCGGAATAGGTGTCGATACCACCGGAAGCACGCCTATGCCGGTGGATAGAGAAGGCAAAGCTTTGGCCTTTCGGCCCGAGTTCGCCGAAAATCCGGCCGCCATGGCCTGGCTGTGGAAGGACCATACCGGACACGTTGAGGCCGCGGAAATAACGGCCAAGGCTGAAGAGATCAGGCCTGAATACCTGGCTAAATGCGGCGGGACGTACTCCAGCGAATGGTTCTGGTCAAAAATACTCCAATGCAGACGCACAGCGCCCGAGGTCTTTGACGCGGCCTATACCTGGGTGGAGATAGCCGATTGGATTCCAGCTTCTTTGACCGGCACCACCAGTCCGGCCAGCATTAAGAGAGGGATCTGTCCGGCCGGACACAAGGCCATGTTTAATCCGGCCTGGGGAGGATACCCGGACAGGGATTTTCTGGGCATTCTGGATCGGGAGCTGGTGAAAGTAAGGGACACGCTTCCGGACACGGCCTATAACGCGGCTCAGCCCGCCGGTTTCCTCACCCGGGAATGGGCCGCTGAGCTTGGTCTCAAGCCTGGCATCCCGGTGGCGGTGGGCGCGTTTGACGCGCACTTGGGCGGGGTTGGAAGCGGAATAAGGCCGGGAGTTTTGGTGAAGATCATCGGCACCTCGACCTGCGACATGATGGTTGCGCCTCTGGACGATGAACTGCCCGATATTCCCGGTCTATGCGGTATCGTGCCCGAGTCGATTCTTCCGGGAGCTTACGGCCTGGAAGCAGGGCAGTCCGCCGTGGGTGACATCTTCAACTGGTTCGTCAATTACATTAAACCGGGCGGGGATTTAGCAGGTTCCCACGAGGTACTTACCCGGGGCGCGGAGAAGTTGAAGCCCGGCCAGAGCGGGTTAATCGGTCTGGACTGGCAGAACGGGAACAGGACTATTCTGGTGGATCAGCGTTTGACCGGAATGCTTTTAGGCATGACCCTTCACACTACACCCGCTGAAATCTACAGGGCGCTGGTGGAATCTACCGCCTTTGGGGCCAGGGTGATCATGGAGCGATTCGAGGAATACGGCCTGAAAGTCGATCGGGTAGTAAACTGCGGCGGCATATCAGTGAGAAACCCGATGGTTATGCGGATTTACGCGGACATTATGGCCAGGCCGCTGGAGATTGCCCGAAGCGGGCAGGCCTGCGCCTTGGGGTCGGCCATGGCCGGCGCGGTGGTTGCGGGAAGCAAGGCCGGGGGCCACGACGATTTCGATGAGGCCATTGAAAAGATGACCGGTGTGCTTAAGATAACATATGTTCCGAACCCCGAACACTCGGCCGTCTACGAGAGGTTATACAGGATATACCGCAGGCTTCATGACATATTCGGAACCACGGAATATAAGGAGAATCTCCAGGACGTTATGAAGGAGTTGCTTGAGATTCGTGATAAGGAAAAAGGACGATGAGTTTTAAGAAATTGAAGGAGAGGGTCTGGCGGGCTAACCAGGATCTGGTTCAGGCGGGCCTGGTTACGCTTACTTTTGGAAATGCCAGTGAAGCGGATCCTCGGAAAGGCGTGGCAGCCATTAAGCCCAGCGGAGTCAGTTACGATCAACTGGAACCCGAAGACATGGTCGTGCTTTCCATTGAAACCGGAGAGCGGGTGGAGGGTTCCTTAAATCCCTCCTCAGACGCTCCGATTCATCTGGCTGTTTACCGGGCTTTTCCGTCTATGGGCGGCATTACCCACACCCACTCAAGTTTCGCCACGGCCTGGGCCCAAAGCTGCCGGGAGATACCATGTCTGGGCACCACCCACGCCGACCATTTCAACGGACCGGTGCCGTTGACGCGGGATCTTTCCAGCGAGGAGATTAAAGAGGCTTACGAAGAAAACACCGGGAAGATAATAGTCGAACGGTTGAACATGGCCGGTGGAGATATCTTCCAGATTCCGGCCGTGCTGGTACCCCACCACGGTCCCTTTGTCTGGGGCCAGGACAGCGCCGAGGCGGTTGAGAATTCGATTGCCCTGGAAACCGTGGCCGGGATGGCCCTTCACACCCTGGCCCTCAATGCGAAAGCGGCAATGCCTCAAAATCTTCTCGAAAAACACTTTTCACGGAAACACGGCCCAACAGCCTATTACGGCCAGAAAAATTAGGAGCGGGGCACACGCGGTCACCCGAGAAAAGCTGATAACTGATCAACCGCATGCAGGCATATTATTGAAATACAAACGCCGTTCTTTTACCCGCCGCTGTGGGCGGTGCCGTCATGGACGGCCGCCTAACCTTGATCAGAACAAGTAATCCAAAAAGTCATATTCGCAGATTGAAGAGGAATCATGTCAGAACTGACCAACCCCAGCCAGGATGAATTGAGTCAAATCCGGATTTTCCATACACCTTCCAACAAGATATTTTACGGCTGGTGGATTGTTTTAGCCGGGACCCTGATCTTCACTGTATCAAGCGGCATAGGGTTTTACGGACATGGCGTGTTTCTGGATCCCTTGAGATCGGCTCATGGCTGGTCCAAAGGATCTATCTCCCTGGCGGTAACGCTCTATTTTGTGACCACCGGAATTTTAGGTTTTTTCATCGGAAAACAGGTCGATCGATTCGGTCCCCGGCCTGTCCTGATTATAGGGGCTTTAATTGCCGGTCTCGGTTTCGGTCTGCTTAGTCTTGTGCAAGAACTTTGGCAGCTTTATCTTGTTTATTTCCTGATAGCGCTCGGATGGAGCGCGTCGGGAATGATACCGCTCAACGCGGTGATTACCACTTGGTTCGTACGCCGGCGCGGCCTGGCCATGAGTCTGACCATGAACGGGTTGAGTCTGGGCGGCATCATTCTGGTGCCCGGTGCGACCTATCTTATTTCCAGATGGGGATTGAAGGCCACGCTGCCGATACTGGGAGCCCTGTTCTGGGTGATCATTGTGCCTCTGGCAGTGTTCGTTATCAAACGGCGTCC
>JAZGHI010000676.1:0-3478 GCA_036480955.1 Candidatus Adiutricales bacterium | reverse complement strand
CACTTAAAATCGAGATGGGAGACAGGCACTGTATTTTACAAATCCGAGACGGTGAAGTAACTGGAGCGAATCCGCGCCCTGGATTTTACGATCCATGGAAGATTAAGATAGGGGCTCCTGAAAAGGATTGGCAACAGTTTCTCGAGGCCATTCCGAGACCGTTCTACCATGACCTTTTTGCCGCAAGTATCCATCATAATTTTGTTTGTGAAGGCGACCTTGAATCTTTTTACGCCTATTATCCGGCTATAAGAAGGATGTTTGAGGTGATGAGAAACCGGATGGCTGTAAAATCCGGCCAGGGGGAATCGTCATGACCAGGTTTGATAACGTGATCGGGAAATATTTTTATATGGAACTGGATGGTATTGAATACCGCGTTTATTTTGAAGAAAGCGGGTCCGGGATACCATTAATACTGCAACATACAGCCGGTTCCGACGGCAGACAATGGCGCCACCTGATGGAAGATGAGGCCGTAACAAGACATTTCAGGGTCATTGCCCCAGACCTTCCCTATCACGGCAAATCCTTGCCTCCGCTGGAAGTAAAGTGGTGGGAGACCGAGTATAAACTGACGCAGGATTTTTTCATGACATTCATTGTCACTCTCTGTGAGGCGCTGGCGGTTGACAGGCCTGTTTTTATGGGCAGTTCCATGGGGGGACATGTAGCTCCGGACCTGGCCCTTCATTATCCAGACACCTTTCAGGCCGTTATAGGTCTTGAGGCGGCTCATGCCACACCAGGCGGGAATCTGGACTGGTTCTACCATCCCCGGATCAGCAATGATTATAAATCACACATGATGTATGGTCTGACGTCTCCCACGAGCCCTGAAAAATACAGACGGGAGACGATTTGGTGTTACAGTCAGGGAGCGCCGGTGGTGTTCAAGGGGGATCTAAACTATTACAGTAACGAACATGACCTCACGGGAAAGGCTCATGACATAGATACTTCGAAGGTGAAGGTATATCTCCTCACCGGCGAATACGATTGGGCCAGCCCTCCTGTACTATCCGAGCTGCTGGCACAGGACATTGAAGGAGCGAAATTTCAGGCCATGAAGAATCTGGGGCACTTCCCCATGTGCGAGGATTATTCCAGTTTTAGAAAGTATATTCTGCCTGTCCTGGAGGAGATAAAAAAGGATTATCCTTCACCATAAATTCTTCAATTGGAATACGGCTCTTGTCGATGGCCGGGCAGGGTTCAGGCCTTGGGAACATCCTTGCTGACGTTTAGCTGATAATACTTCTTTGTATGATTCTCAAATCCTTGGTTAGCTTTCTCGATCTGTTTTCGCAGCCACTCATCCCGGCCCAGAGTTTTATATTGTCGGGCACGCTCGATTAACTCAGAATTTTCACTGACTTTCTCACATGGAAAATCCAAGCAATCGAAACAAATCTCAAGCTCAAGCTCGACGCAACACTTTCGGATTTCACAATCGGGATTCCCGTCTCCCCCTTTGCAGCATCTATGACAAACAAGCCAGGAGTCCTTCTTGCTGAAGAACTCCAGCCCTTTCTTAAATTCATTATAATCAAATTCCCGAGTTTCCCGCGGCATCCAGTGTTGATATCCCTGCGCGTCTACCCATTCGTTTAAAACAGAGACAAGTTCCCTGAATTGGTAATAACCTTGCCATCTTGCACAACTCCCGCCATAACTCCCGCAGTAAGTAATCAGGTCTTGTTCTTTCATGAGAATTCCTTTTTGAAAAAATATAAAGCCATCACGGACGTTTAAGAGCAGCGGTCGCGATACTTGACCTTTCCCGCCCCATCCTCAGAGCCTCTAATCCCTGGCGAAGACACCGCTGTTTCGAGATTCGGCTTCGTCCGGAAGGGTCTCTGCCCATTCTATGACGGTGCGTACGAAGAGTTCAGGGTCCAGCCTATGCATATTATGCCCCATTTGTGGAAAAGAGAGACGAGTGAACGGCTGGCCGGTCGCGGTTACCAGTTCTTCAACCCGGTCAACTTGCAGATCGGTGCTCGCGCCTAACAGCACGCCGGTTTCCTCGTTCACAATCCGAGAATGATGGGTGAACAGTACCGGGCACTTGACCCGCGAGAGCATCTCAGCGTGATCACACGCAGCGCCCACACTGCCCGATATGAAAGCTTTGGCCCACTCAGGATCATATTCTTTAAGGTTCTGCGGCGGGGTATCCTCCGTCCCTCCAAAGATTTCGAGGATGGGCATTCCCTCCGGGGCGGCCTTAACTAACCCTTTCCAATCACCTATGCTCCATTGGTTTCCCAAATATACGCTCATTAATTCAAACATTGTACTTACAGCGCTCTGCCGAAGGGACGGTCCGAAGGCTGGCGTGATTTCACAGGAGAACAAAGGGGGGTCCTCATAGTGCGCGCCCCGGATCATGCCGGGCGGCGCGTAAGCCGACAGCCACGCTGCGATGACGCCGCCTGATGACAAGCCACTGACTACCACCGGTCTGCCGATGACAAAGGTGATGAGCTTGACCAGGTCGTTTCCGAAGTTATTGAAGGTGTAGCGCCCTGGAGTACGGCTCGAACGGCCCTGTCCTCGCAGATCGACCGCAAACACCTGAAAATGTTCAGACAATGGTCCCATAGCCTCTTCATATCCCCACCACGACTCAGTCTGCCCGGGAACAAGCACCATAGCGGGCTTTTCAGGAGAACCGGTTGTGGCGTAGTTGATCACCGCGTCGCCGGTTTCAAAAAGCTGTTCATCGTATTTGTGCGTAGTATAAGTAACATCTGGATTTTCAGGCCCGTATCTGGGTTTTGGCATGGTCTTCCTCCTCTTCCTTATTACAAATCGTTGATGGTCCGGGCCTGGCTGGCCCTCTTTGTGTATATCCTTCAGGTATTATAAGGTATTTAGATAATAAAAACAGGTGGGCGGGATTATTTGGTTTAAGATACTCGTTAATACCCCACCACTTGCAAAGAATTCCTGCAAACATGTCCATTTGAAGCCCTTGAATAGGCTTTTCAGAATGATCCGTAAAAGTTCGTTTACAGCGCCCGTCCATGACGGGAGAGATAAAGGAGTCGCTTTGGAAATAGGATTAGAATGTTGTCTTTGCGACGATGGTCAAACAATGCTGCAGGCCTTGCCTGCCCGCCCACGGCGGCGGGTAAGGAGAGATTTTTGTGAAAATATGAAAATGTGAAATTTGCGGGATTGTCTAGGGCATTCGCGTTTTTGACAGAATACATTCAAGATGAAAAGAGGATTTTCGGAATGATCCGTAAAAGCTCGTTTACAGCGTAATTTTTTTTTGCTCATATTCTAGGACCGGGTGTTTCCGGGTCGGTCTCAAAACGGCCATAATGGTTTCGAAGAAATTTTCATGAGTAAATGCAGATGGCCGCATAACGAGGGCCATACAATGCGTACAGCGGACTCAAACCCGCACCCTGTATGCACCCGAAAAAAAAAGGCATTAAGTAAATCCGCCTAAGTACTTGATATT
>JAZGHI010000675.1:0-3208 GCA_036480955.1 Candidatus Adiutricales bacterium | reverse complement strand
GCCTGATACTGGAGGAAATATCCCGGCTCCTTTTGCTGAAGGCCAAGGACCCGCGGCTCAAAGATGTAACCGTTACCGGCGTGGATTTGAGCCCGGATCTGAAGAAAGCCCGCGTATACTACAACCTTTTGGAAGAGAACGCGGACCGGGACCAGATCGCCAAAGTACTGGAAAAGTCGTCGAGTTTTTTTCGGAGGGAAGTGGGCCGGAGCGCGGGATTAAAATTCACACCAGAGATTATCTTTATATTCGATCCATCTCAGGATTATGGCCGTCATATGGATGAGGTTTTCAGACGTCTCAAGGAGAGCGGTAAGCCATAAAAGATGACAAACAGCTTTAAAATGACGGAAGACGGCCTTCTCGCCCTGGTCGAACTTTTTAAGGATAAGAACAGCTTCCTCCTGCTGTCTCACGAAAATCCGGACGGCGATGCCTTGGGTTCAGTGCTGGCCTTGGGCCGGGGACTAAAGTCGCGGGGTAAGTCGGTGGCCATGTTCAGTTCCAGCGGTGTGCCTTCACTCTATAGTTTTTTGCCCGGAAGCGACGAGGTGACGGATCGAATAGGATCGGTAGACGAGTTCGATGCAGCGGTCCTGCTTGACTGTCATGAACTCCGCCGGGCGGGAGAGAGGGCAATTGAAGCGGCTTCTATCCCCATCCTGGTCGTGTTGGACCACCATGAGGTATGGGGACAGGTTCACGGCGATATAATTGTGATCGACCCGGGGGTCTCCGCCGTGGGCGAGTTGGTCTACAGACTTCTGGTTGCGATGAAGATAAATATTGACCCGCAAATGGCCTTTAATCTGTTCACCGCCATCAGTACGGACACCGGTTCGTTCAATTATGGTAATACAACGGCTGAAAGTCTGGAAACAGCGGGTCAATTGGTCAGACTGGGCACCGATCCCGTATGTATTTACCGTGAGTTGGAAATGAATTCACCTCCGGAAAGGTTGAATCTGTTGAGCCGGGCCTTAGCTGAACTGGAATTCTATCACCAGGGTCGAGTGGGAGGCATGACCATAAGCCGGGAGATGATGTCCGCTTCAGGCGCAACAGAAGAAGCAACCGATGATCTGGTCAATTATCCCCGGTCTGTTCGGGGAGTGGAATTGGCTTTTTTATTGACCGAGGGAACACAGGGTACCTGCCATGTCAGCCTGCGCTCGCGAGGCAGGATGGACGCGGCCCATCTAGCCGCGTCTTTCGGTGGCGGCGGGCACCATGACGCGGCCGGATTTACTAAAAAGGGTTCGGTGGAAGAGATAAAAGAACTGATTTTAGATGCCGCCTGGAAACTCCTTCCGGTAGACGAGGTCAGAGAGTGTCCATGAAGCGAGGTCGATTAGATAGCCGTATTTCAGGTCTTCTGATCGTGGATAAACCCGAGGGCCCGACGTCATTCGACATCGTACGGAGTATCAGGAAGGCCTTAAGGGTAAAGAAAGTGGGGCACACGGGCACATTGGATCCCATGGCGACAGGAGTTCTGATCCTCTGTGTCAACCGGGCGACTAAACTCGTTCCTTTTCTCCAGGCTGGGGATAAGGTATATGAAGGACGGATGATTCTTGGCCTGACCACGGATACAGACGACATCACCGGCCGGGTCTCGGCCAAAAGAACCGTAAAGGGACTCGACCGCGACACGGTTGAAAGAGCCGCTTCAGAATTTCTGGGAACCATCGAACAGGTTCCTTCCAGTTTCGCGGCCTTAAAATACAACGGCCAGCCGGGTTATAAGCTGGCCCGAATGGGTAAAAAGGTTCCTCCGCGGGCGCGCCGGGTGGTGGTTCATGAACTGACGGTCACCGAAGTAACCCTGCCCCTGGTTTCCTTTCAGACCAGGGTATCAAAAGGGACCTATATAAGGTCCTTGGTCGCTGATTGGGGCCGGAGATTAGGGACCGGGGCCTGCCTGGAGAGTTTGAGGCGCTTATCAAATGCTTCTTTTACCGTGGACCAGGCCTTGTTATTGGAGAAAACCTTGGACCTGGCCGAGGCCGGGCGTATAAAAAACCGGTTGATTCCAGTCGAGGAAGCCCTATCATTTATGCCGGCCGTGGAGGTGGACCGTAAGCTGGCTGCCTTGGTCGAAAACGGTCAGCCAATCCCGGTGAGTCGTTTAAAGCTTTCCGGACCGCCACCCGGACCGGTCCGGGTAATGACTCCGGAATCAGGTCTTTTGGCCGTTTACGAATGTCACGCGCCAATACTGGATAATAACGAGGAGTTTTTAACGCCGTTGAGAGTACTCTCCGGGTAAAGATGCTTAAAATGCTATTTAAATTTAATTTTTCTATAAAACAAGTTTGAGGAGGATTGTTACGGTGGCGCTAACCGAAGAAAGAAAAAAAGAGGTAGTCGAGGGTTTCAGGGTTCATGACACCGATACAGGCTCACCTGAAGTCCAGATTGCTCTGCTCAGTGAAAGGATTTCTTATCTTACCGAGCACTTTAAGGTCCATAAAAAGGACCATCACTCCCGCCGGGGACTATTAAAGCTGGTGGGCCAAAGACGCAGATTGCTTAACTACCTCGAAAGTAAAGATGTAAATCGTTACCGTGAAGTAATTAGCAAATTAGGAATTCGAAGGTAGATCCGGACACGTTCGGACGTAATGGACCTTCTTTCCAAATAGGATTGGTGAATAAAATGAAAGTTGAGACAAAATTTGGAGAGGCAACTCTAACCATAGAAACGGGTCACATGGCCCGGCAGGCCAGCGGAGCGGTCACCGTGCGTTGCGGGGAAACTATGGTACTGGTGACGGTGGTTGCCACTGATGAAGAGCGGGCCGACATAGACTTCCTTCCGCTCACCGTTGAATATCTACAAAAATATTACGCAGTCGGGCGCATCCCCGGTAACTTTTTCCGGCGGGAAATCGGCCGTCCGTCTGATAGAGAGGTACTGGCCGCCCGTTTAATCGACCGGCCCTGCCGTCCTCTTTTCCCCAAAGGCTGGACGTACGAGACACAAATCATCGCCACAGTGCTTTCCGTGGACGAGAATTATGACGCCGATATGCTGGCCCTGATCGGCGCTTCAGCCGCCCTTGAGATATCGGATATCCCGTTCGAGGGCCCCATCGCCGGGGCGAGAGTCGTTCGAGTGGACGGGAAACTGATTGTCAACCCGGTTCAAGCTCAAATAGAGCAATCGGACCTGAATATCATTGTGGCCGGTAGCCGAGACGCC
>JAZGHI010000674.1:0-2858 GCA_036480955.1 Candidatus Adiutricales bacterium | reverse complement strand
AAGGATGGCCGTCTTCGCGACCGGAATGACCTGCGGAGCGCTATTATCCACGGGGCGGTCAAGCGGATCAGACCAAAGTTTATGACCGTTTCCACCACTTTCCTGGGGCTGATTCCGATTATGTGGTCCCTGGGCACGGGCTCCGATATGATGAAACGGATCGCAGCCCCCTTGGTGGGAGGAATATTTACCTCCTTCTTGCTGGAACTGCTCGTGTATCCTTCAATTTATGAGATCTGGAAGTGGAATTTTGAGGTTAAGAAAAAGAGAACCGAATCGCCGGGAGGTCTGCTATAAATTCGGTTCTGAAAAGGACCTGAGGCGCTTGGAGCGACATCACATCCAAAGGGGAATGAGAACACTCTATTCCCCCCCCTCCCTCAATTCACGCGTTAAATGCTTTTTAAGTATTCCGCTATCGCGGTTCGTTCCGCCGCGGTTAAAAAGGGAACTTGTCCTATAGTCACGAAACGGTCAATGACCTCTTCTGTAGTTGCGGCGCTGTGATCGTGAAAATAGGGGGCGGTTCGCGAGATCCCTCTTAAACTCGGTAGTCTGATACCGTTCGCCAGGCCTCCTTCAAGGGGGGCCTCTGTGATGTGAAATAATCCGGCCCCGTGTATGTCCGGTTCAAAGTGGCAAGACACACAACCGGCCCGGCCAAAGAACAACTTGAATCCAGTCTCAGCGAGAGCTTCATCAAAGATGCCTGGAGCGGGGCTGTTTAAACTACGCATCCAGGTCTGGATGTCAAGTAAATCCTGGGTTACGATGTCATTTCCCGGCGCGGCCGTTTCAGCCGCGTCCAGGGCATCAAGCAGTGTTTGGGGTGGAATGATTCTCAACTCCGGCGGCAGATTTCCACCAGCCGTCCCGAACGCTCCGTTGGCGTGCATAACCAGGTCATAAACGGCCTCAGCCTGGCTGGCCAGGGCATTGTTGTTCACACCGTCATTCATGAACAATCCGTCCCATCCGAATGCGTAACCTTGCTCTCCCAGATCGACGAAGTTCCACAACGGTGGAATTGCGGTTGGATTGTTAAAACCGTCGTCCAGCACGTTATCGGGCAGGGCCCGGATATCGAACCTGCCCGGTCCCCAACTGTTCAGCAGGGTAGCCGTCGGAGGGTCTGCCTGGGCGAAAGGAGTAAGGGCCAGGATGGCCCCGGCATCCATTTCCACGGCCGGAACGCCGTCTAGGTTCGGATCCCCAATGGGCAATAGGGTAGGGCCGGCGGTCAATTGAAACTCGGTTTTAGCGACCGTCACGTGGCAGAGGGCGCATGTAATTCCGGCCCTGATCATGACTATATCATTTGGATCGGCAGGGTTTGTGTAAAAACCCTTCACCCCGATCACGGCGTCGGCCTTGATCAGACGTTGGGTAATGGTAGGATCGGCCAGAGCAACGTCCTTGGCAGCCAGGTCCGCGCCGGTCATGACAGTCACAATATCGGCCGGGACTCTGGTAATATCGACCTGCGTTCCCAGGGCCAGGGCGGCAGCCGGAGATGTCTGATTAAGCAGAGTATGAAGCCCCATAAAGTCACCGAAAAAGTTCTCGTTTCCAAAGGTCTCATTCATAAAGACGTCGAAACCGGCTGCGACAGCTGGTCCCGTGGTTCGCTGCAAATCCCGGTGAACCACTCTGAGCGTGCCCAACGGCGACTGGGTGAGAGTTACGACGCTGTTATCAGAGGATCTGAAAAAATTGGCGTTTAATCGAATCCAGGTAGAACCGCTAAGCTGAGCGATTTCACCCAGTTGAGGATGAACCGGGGTCGGATTAGCGGCCATAGTTATGGTCAGGGGTTGAAATAACCTTACGGGTCCGCCTGAACTGGTTCTTAGACTGTATTCAAAGGCGTCACTAGCCGCTGTCTGATTGGGTCCGACATCAGGTGTCGCGAGAACCCGGTTCACAATCAACTGTGCGTCGGTGATCATGGCCCCCGCGGGGATGACTATGGTGAATGATGGCTGCGCCTCGTTATCGGAAAACACTCCTCCGACCACGGCTGTAACGTCCTCGGTAATTACTCGATTGGCGTCAAGCTGTCCGTCACCGTCTCCGGCGTCTCCTCCACCGCCGCCGCATAACGCGAGGAAGAGAGCCGCCGCTGTTATTAGCAGAATCAATCCCGATAGCTGAAAAAAACCAATTTTAGTATTTTTTTTCATTGCTTTTACCTCCAAAATAATAAACCCTCACCAATTTCAATTTGCACGGAATTTGATGGGTCAATCTTTAGAAGGAGTAAGTATCTGAAAGTCTGGGCGGAATTCTTCCCAGGACACTTAAAAAGCTTAAAAGGCTAGATCTCCGGCAAGAGTGATCCTAAAATCTTTATTTACAAAACCATTCGGCGCAGCGATAGTTCCTTCCACGGACGGTACAAATCTGAAATTGGAATTTACCCGCAAGACAGCGCCTAGTGAGGCCTGGACGAAACGGCCTCCACCGGCCCCACTGGTCGTGAAGGTATCTACTGAAATGATGGGGATAATGGCCTTAAATGGCCGGATACTCACCTTGCCGAAGGTGTAATTGACTTCCAAAGACAGATTATTGACAGTTTCACCTCTGAATTTCCTGAAACCAGCTAGAAATATCAGATTAAAATCTCCGAGGCGGAAGGTCCCATCCAATCCATAAAGCTGAAAGCTTTCAGTAGATTCTCCGACGGTCTCATCAAAAATATGACCGGCTGTATAATACACGCCCAGCCCATACGAGAGCTTTCCGTAGGTGAAACGGGCGCTCAGGCTTTCAGGATCCCGTCCCAGACTATCGCCTTCATCCTCATGGACCACAATCGTTCCGGTAACCTCTTTATAGTTGGCCTGCACCCCGAC
>JAZGHI010000673.1:0-2350 GCA_036480955.1 Candidatus Adiutricales bacterium | reverse complement strand
TCATGTCGATGATAAAAGAAATCTCCCAGCCTGGCGCGGTGATCTCAATGCTGACGGCAGGGGGTGAGCCAACGGTAACTACACGTCAAATTGACGATCTTGTGTCCGTGGCCGTCAGGATGAGGAGTTGGCCCGGCAGCCGGGAATTTTTAACGGATATGACAGAGTCTCACACGCGCATCGCCTGCTGGAAGACAAACCTTCCAAAGGATATATGGGAGGGTGTCAGGGCTTGGTTGGAGAAGTATGGCCATCGCGGCCCATTTGAAAGCGATTTAGCCATGCCCCGCTATAATGACGATCTTCGGCTTTTTGGCGGCTTGCTTGCTCCCTTGGTACTATCCGGTGAGGGCCAGCCAGAACCAAAGACAAAAAAAGCCCGGCGTGAAAGGATCAGTAGTGAAGCCTGGGACAAGGTCAACCAGCACTTGGGAATCCTTGGCCGTTACATTTTTCGCAAAAGATTTGAATTGTTGAAAAAGTTGATGGCCCTCCGTGAAAATTTACGGAACGAAGGTATGGCGGCCATGGCTGTAATAAGATCTTACATTCTAGAGTTAGGTCGAAGGTTAGTGGATCGGGAAAACCTGGATCGTGTCGAAAACATCTGGCACCTCAGCCTGGAAGAAATAAAACGTGCTTGTAGAGATCTCGATTTTGACGCTCAAATCGCGGTACAAAGGGAAATAAGCCGTCAGAGAGCCTGGCGGCACATCAAAGTACCGAACCGCTTTTCCAGTGATGACATACCAGATTTTTCCAGGGAAACCGGAGTTCCAATTCTTAAGGGAAAAACGATGTTCGGAAACGGCATCAGTCCAGGTGTGGTCGAAGGTGAGGTTTTCGTGATCCAGACTCCACAAGAGGGTTTCCGTATGAAATCGGGGTCGATTCTAGTCACGGCGGCAACAGACCCGGGTTGGACTCCCCTTTTCAGCAGAGCCATTGGTATTGTGACCGAATTGGGTGGAATACTAAGCCATGCCGGGATAGTAGCCAGAGAGTATGGCCTCCCATGTGTATCCAATGTAAAAGATGTCACCAGTAACCTCAAGGACGGGGACATTATCCGGATTGACGGCACAATAGGTTCAATAGAGATTATTTCCTGATAGTGTTTACGGAGTTTAATAGACGTGCGATTGAAATTTGCGGAAGAAGAGATTGAAATTAGACTTGGACATTATATAGTATGGTTAGGAGTGAGATTTCGTTAGTAAAACATACCTGCATAGGCAGCAGCCTGAGACCTGGCCACCCCTGCTTATGAATACCGTTGATATGGTAAAATTTCTTAGCCAGGGTGCGGATTTCGGGCCGCAATACGCCCGCTATTTCCTTCATTTACCGCGATACGCGCGTTACAAGAGTTTTTCCGAGCCGGTTAACATCCTGTTTTAATGAGGAACCAGGATTTAACCGCTTAGTATTATTCACATTTATACGCATGAACCCAAACGCCGTACCCAAAGCCGTCCAATCAGGGTGCGGGTTTGGTGCCGCCATACGCCCGCTGTTGCCTTCATTTACCGCGCCTCGCACGATTCAGGGTTTTTCCGAGCCCGCCAAATCTTGCTCAAGCCAGGATGTACACTGACCACCACCAAGAGCCTGCCGGCGCGAATAAGGCTCCAATTTCCCATGCAAATTATTTAAGACGATTCGACTTCGAACGAGTTACTTAGTGCCCGTCCGGAAATGGTTATTTTCCCCAATCTCTTTGTTGGACGAAAAAAATTATCCTCGGAATATCAAGTATATGCCTGCGGCAATTTTTTTCGTCCGCCTCGATCTTGAAAAAAAATTCCTCATTTCAGGACAGACACTACTTAGGTGAGAGTATATTTATTAATCTGAGCATTGGAACGACTTACAATTTTAGAGCCTCGATAATCAAGTATCCCCGGAACTCCGACATCAAATAGTTTGGAGCGCCATCCTCGATTCCCAGTATGGAAAAACCATATAATCCGAAATTTTAATCCCCCAATGGGGGTTTAATTCTCCGAAGCTTGCTTCGTCTTTCGATCAAATTTTTTACCGCAGGTAAATAAATGCTCAAATTTTTCCGGTTGATACCCCGTGGCTTGCCGCGAGGTCGTTCATTTATAAGTAATCCGCGACCGCGTCGCAGAACCGGGTCGTAGACGCGCTGCCGCCCTGGTCCGGAGTTAATGATCTGCCTTCGGCATATACTCTTTCAAGGGCGCGTTTGAGCCTTCCGGCTTCTTCCTCGAATCCCAGATATTCAAGCATCATGACCGCTGAGACAATGGTGGCCGTGGGATTGATAATGTTCCGGCCGGCGATATCCGGGGCCGTGCCGTGGGCGGATTCGAAATAAGCGTAG
>JAZGHI010000672.1:0-2423 GCA_036480955.1 Candidatus Adiutricales bacterium | reverse complement strand
TCCAGGTCGCCGCCGCTGAGCAGGAGTCCGCTGTTCGGCTTGGACACAATACTTCTGGCATAGTCAAAAAACAGCGTGTCACTGACTTCGCGCTTAAAAACCTCATTGGTCTTGAGGTTCAGGGATTTTAGATTTTTTATCAATTTATCCACGTGGCGTTAAGGATTTCTCCTCAAAATTTTAAGCCGACTATTAAGCCATGATCCCCAGACCGGGTCCATCTGGGAAATCGATCCGCGGCCTTTAAATTCAGGCCGCAAATATTGGAACCCTTTTTCAGGCTTAAAAAATTCGCGGCCATTTCCAATCCATATTCGGTCATAAAGGATTCGGGGTGAAATTGAACGCCCCAGATGGGCATGACTCGATGCTCAAGACCCATAATGACCCCGTCATCGGCTCGAGCCGTTATTGTCAGGTCCGGGGAGTTAAGGGAAATCTGTAACGAATGGTATCGAGTCGCCTGGAGCGGGGAGGGAAGGTTTTCAAAAATCCCCTGTCCGAAATGACTCACTTTGGAACACTTACCGTGAAGCGGTAGAGGGGTTCTGATAGTACTCCCCCCAAAGACTTCGTTTATCACCTGCATGCCCAGGCACACACCTAGAATAGGGATCCGGGGTCCAAACCGGCGGACAACCTCCCCGCTGATGCCGGCGTGCGCCGGGGTTTTCGGGCCGGGCGAGATACAGATCCAATCCGGACTTAAGTCATCGATCTCTCCCAGGCCTACCCGGTCGTGGCGATATACCAGAACCTCGATATCGAACTCGTAAAATAACTGGACAATATTAAAAGTAAAAGAATCGTAATTATCTATCATTACCAGCCGCATGAGCCTCTCCAAGTAGAAAGGCCACCCAGACATAATCGAGTCTGGGTGGCCTTGGCCTGACATAACTCACGGGTATGTATGACAAGATTTTCACTAGCTGTCAACCATAATTAAGGACACTTTATTATCATTGATTGACAACCCGTTTTTAACCCGTATATAATTATTGAAGCTCGAGAGGAAAACCGAAATCATTAACAAGATCGCCTATCCATCTTTAATCCTTATAATCACCGTTCTAATACTTATGCCGGTATTTGAGACCAGTACGGCCTGGGCTAAAACCCCTTCATCCGGAAAACCTGAATCTGTAAGTTCAGCGCCCGCCAAACGATTTGTATTCAAAGATAGTTTCGAACAAGCGGTCAGACTGTATCAGAGCGGCCGGTACAGGCAGGCTGGGGAGCTTTTGGATCGTATCTACCGGAAAAAGCTGACTATCAGACAAAACCGTAAAGTCCGTTTTTTAAGGGGGAGCGCGGCGGTCAGGTCAGGCGACAGTGAGGTTGTCCTCAAAGCCTTCGACGCAAGAGCAAACGTGCTTTCGGGCCTGGATGATTATGCCGCTTATTTCAGGGCCTTGGCTTATTCCAGACAGGGGCGGTGGAAGAAAGTTCAGGCCGAACTCAAAACCGTCTTTTATCTCGATCCGGAAGGGCCTTTAAAAAGAAAGGCCAACCTGCTCAGGGCCAAGACCCTGGTGGAGACCGGCCGGCTGAACCAGGCCTTGCGGGAATACCGAAAGCTGGCGGACGGTGACGCTACCGGCGAAATTCACCTGAAAATGGGCCTTATTTACCAGCAAAAAAGGCGTCCGGACCGGGCACGCCTGGCCTTCAAGCGCGCCTCCAAACGGGCCGAAGATTCAAAAATCCGGTCTGACGCTTCAAAAAGATACAAAGAACTTTTAAGGTCAAGCCTGAAGGTGAAAAGAGACGAAGATCTTGAATTGGAATATATCCGCCTACTGAGGAAAGAAAGGAGCCTGACCCAGGGCCTGAGCCGGATCGAAAAACTTCTTTCCGCCGGAGGATCACGCCAATTCATTGATGACCTTGCCTATGAAAAAGGGCGGGCCCTTCTTTTACTGAAAAGGAGAGACCAGGCTCGCCAACATCTTCTTCAGGCCGCGAGATCAGCCGCTCCCAAATCAAAGTTCAGGTTTTTAAATCTATACGCCGATTCCCTTAGATGGGAGGGGAGAACCGATGAGGCGGCCTCCGCTTATATCCGAGCCGGTACCGAAGCGCGCGATAAAGGAAACGCGGATTCGGCTTTTTTCAAGGCGGGGATGCTATTCTTCAAAGCCGACCGTTTACCCGAAGCCGAACAAGCCTGGCAAAAGATTAAAACCAGCGAACGGCTTGGGAATTATGCGGACCGTATTTTATGGCACACGGCATGGTACTACTATAACCATAAGGTCTGGGCTGAGGCCCTGGAAAGGTTTCAAGCCTTGAGTCAAAGGTTTCCCGGCCGCGAGCTGGGTCAAGCCGCGCAGTATTGGCTAGGCCGAACCTTTGAACGTCTTGGTGACCTTGACGAGGCCGGGAAACACTATTTCGCCTCGGCCGTAAAAAGTCAAAAG
>JAZGHI010000671.1:0-4487 GCA_036480955.1 Candidatus Adiutricales bacterium | reverse complement strand
CGACCATGCCCTGGCCATGACCGGTTCGCCCAAGTACAAGGCCGGGTTCACTCATTTCGAATATGCTAATCCCCAGGCCCCCAAAGGCGGCGCGGTAAAACTGGCTACTATCGGCACCTATGACAGTTTTAATCCCTTTATCACCAAAGGGGTGGCCGCCACGGGTATCAGCCTTATTTACGACTCACTTACAGTGCAATCGGAGGACGAGCCCTTTACCCAGTACGGCCTGGTGGCGAGCAAGATAGAGTTACCGGCGGACCGTTCCTGGGTTATTTATCACCTCAACCCCAAAGCCCGGTTCCACGACGGTAAACCCGTGACCGCCCACGATGTTGTTTTTTCTTTTGAGATTATTATGTCCAAGGGGGTGCCTTTTTATAAAAGATATTACGCGGACGTTCAGAAAGTGGAAGCTCTGGATGATTTAAGGGTCAAGTTCCATCTCGGGAAAACTCCTAATCCCGAATTGCCTCTTATTATTGGGCAGATAAATGTTCTCCCCAAGCATTATTGGGCGAGCCGGGCATTTGAAAAAACCACTCTCGAAAAACCCCTTGGAAGCGGGCCCTATAAGATTTCCAAATTCAGGCCGGGACAATCTATTTCTTATGAGCGTGTCGAGGACTACTGGGCCAAGGATCATCCTGCTAACAAAGGTCAATACAATTTCGACCGGATCACCTACGATTATTACCGGGACGCCACCGTGGCCCTGCAAGCCTTTAAATCAGGGGAATATGATTATCGTTACGAGAACATATCGAAGAACTGGGCGACCGCCTACACCGGTCCGGCTGTAGATAACGGGGCCATTGTCAAAGAGGAAATCAAGCACGAACGAAATCAGGGGTTGCAGGGTTTTGTTTTTAATACCCGCCGGCCGCTTTTTAAAGACAGAAAAGTCCGCGAAGCCCTGTCTTATGCCTTTGATTTTGAATGAAGAAATAAGATCCTTTTTTACGGGCAATATAAAAGGACAACCAGCTTTTTTTCTAACTCCGAACTGGCCTCACGCGGACTGCCTTCTCCGGAAGAGCTTAAGTACCTTGAACCCCTTAAAGATAAACTGCCGGCCGAGGTGTTCACCAAGGTATTCGAACCACCGGCCACGGACGGAACGGGCAACGTTCGCGCTAACCTGAGAACGGCGGTCCGCTTGTTGAAAGAGGCCGGGTGGTTGATAAAAGATAAAAAACTCACTAACGCCAAGACCGGCGAGATTTTTAAATTCGAGCTCCTGCTTATATCCCCGGCTTTCGAGCGGATAGTACTTCCTTTTTCAAAAAATCTGGCCAGGCTGGGGATCGAGGCCACGTTCCGGGTGGTTGACACGTCCCAGTATATCAACCGTATCACTGAATTCGATTTTGATATGATCACTTTTGTCTTCGGCCAATCCGAATCCCCGGGAAACGAACAGAGATCTTTCTGGGGTTCGAATTCGGCCGATATATCCGGCAGCCGAAACTACGCCGGTATTAAAAATCCCGCTATCGACGCGCTGATTGAACTCGTCATAAATGCCCCTGACCGCAAGGAACTGGTCATCAGGACCAGGGCCTTGGATCGGGCCCTTCTCTGGGGACACTATGTTATCCCTCAATGGCATCTGAGCTATTACCGTATCGTTTACTGGAACATATTTTCCCGTCCTGAAATATCTCCCAAGTTCGGCATTGGGTTCAATACGTGGTGGGTCGATGCCCAAAAAGAGAAAAGCTTGAAGAGACCTAGTGAGAAGAAATAAGATAAAAAGCTGTAAAATGAGATGATCGCTTATATAATCCGGCGTTTCCTGCTGATATTCCCCACCGTCCTGGGGATACTGACCATCAATTTTTTCATCATTCAAGCCGCGCCGGGAGGACCCGTTGAACAAGTCATTGCCCGGCTTCAGGGCACCGATGTAAGCGCCACCGCCCGCATTTCAGGGGCGGGCCAGGACGAGGTCGTCTCCGCCACGAAACCCACCTTCAGCGCTGAGAGCAAGTACCGCGGAGCCCAGGGTTTAGATCCGGAACTTATAAAGGAAATAGAAAAACTCTACGGGTTCGACAAGCCAGTCCACGTCCGATTCTTCATGATGCTTAAAAGCTACGCCCGGTTCGACCTGGGCGACAGTTTCTTCCGCGACCAGTCTGTGGTTAAGCTCATCATTTCCAAAATGCCGGTCTCGATTTCTCTGGGTTTATGGAGCACTCTGCTCATCTATTCGCTCTCCATCCCCCTGGGAATCCGAAAGGCCGTTAAGCACGGTTCCCGCTTCGACGTCTGGTCCAGTACGGCCGTGATAATCGGCAACGCCGTGCCGGTCTTCCTGTTTGCCATTATCTTGATTGTTCTATTCGCCGGTGGAAGTTATTTCGACTGGTTCCCATTGCGCGGTCTAACGTCGGATAATTTCAGCGACTTATCCGTGCTCGGAAAAATCGGGGACTATTTCTGGCATCTGGCTCTCCCCATCCTGGCCCTGGTCATCGGTGGTTTTGCCACTTTGACCATGCTGACCAAGAATTCTTTCCTGGATGAGATCAACAAACAATACGTGGTCACGGCCCGATCAAAGGGGATAACGGAAAGGCGGGTGCTTTATGGCCACGTCTTCAGAAACGCTATGCTGATTATCATCGCCGGCTTCCCGTCAGCGTTCATCAGCATGTTTTTTACCGGTTCTCTTCTCATCGAGATCATCTTTTCCCTGGACGGACTAGGACTGCTGGGCTTCGAGTCGACCATTAACCGGGACTATCCGGTCATGTTCGGAACCCTTTACGTATTCACCCTTCTCGGCCTTCTTCTAAAGCTGGTCAGCGACATCACTTACATGTTCGTGGACCCACGAATAGACTTTGAGGCCAGGTAATGGTGGCCGCGAAAATGGATAAGAACAGGCGATTTAAACTCAGCACTATCAACCGGCGGCGGTGGATGAATTTTAAGGCCAACCGCAGAGGTTACTGGTCCCTCTGGATTTTTTTATTTCTCTTTATTTTCAGTCTGTTCGCGGAATTCATCGTCAATGATGAGCCCTTGATGATTTATTACGATTCAAAGCTGTTTTTCCCTATCCTTAGACAATACCCTGAAACCGACTTTGGCGGTGAATTCGAAACCGAGGCCGTGTACAGGGATCCGTTCGTCCTCGACTTGATCGAGAAAAAAGGCTGGCTGCTCTGGCCGCCCATAAAATATTCGTACGATACCATTAATTATAATCTCCCGGTGGCCGCGCCGGCCCCGCCTTCGACTGAAAACTGGCTAGGCACGGACGACCAGGGAAGGGATATCGTAGCGCGATTGATTTATGGTTTTCGCATTTCAGTCCTGTTCGGATTGTGCCTTACCTTGATAAGCTCAATCGTCGGCGTTACGATCGGGGCTACGCAAGGTTTTTACGGTGGATGGCTAGATATCGCCGGCCAACGTTTCATGGAAGTATGGTCCGGCCTGCCGGTCTTGTTTCTGCTGATTATACTGGCCAGCTTTGTCCGGCCCAATTTCTGGTGGCTGCTGGGTATCATGCTGCTATTCAGCTGGATGACGCTGGTCGATCTGGTGCGGGCCGAATTTTTGCGGGGCAGAAACCTGGAATACGTCCAAGCCGCCCGGGCCCTGGGGCTGAGTGATGCGAAAATCATGTTCAGGCACATTCTGCCGAACGCCACCGTCTCCACCATCACTTTCCTGCCCTTTATCCTTGGCGGCGCGGTAACCACCTTGACCTCGCTTGATTTTCTCGGCTTTGGATTGCCGGCCGGATCTCCTTCGCTGGGAGAACTTCTGGCTCAGGGGAAAGCGAACCTGCACGCCCCCTGGATTGGCATTTCGACTTTTATCGTCCTTTCTTCCATGCTGACCCTGCTGGTATTCGTCGGGGAAGCAGCCCGTGACGCTATGGACCCCAGGCATTACGTGGAAGCATAATCAATGGCGGAACCATTATTGAAAATAAATGATTTGTCCGTGGATTTTTCGAGCGGTGGAAAGGTCGTTCACGCGGTCAAGAAGGTCTCCCTTCAAATCGCCCAAGGGGAGACCCTGGCCCTGGTAGGCGAGAGCGGTTCGGGGAAATCAGTTACCGCCCTCTCGATCTTGCGCCTTCTGCCCTACCCCGACGCCTCCCATCCGAGCGGCCGAATCATATTCAGCGGCCAGGAGACACTCAAGGCCTCGGAACGGGAAATTCGGGCCATCCGCGGAAACCGGATAAGCATGATTTTCCAGGAGCCTCTGACCTCCTTGAATCCTCTGCATACCATCGAGAAACAGATCGGCGAGGTATTATCCACGCATAAGGGCCTGAAATTCAGGCAAGCTCGAAACCGCACCATCGAACTGCTGAAATTGGTGGGAATAAAGGACGCCGAACAGCGTCTTAAGGCCTATCCTCATCAATTGTCCGGAGGACAGCGCCAGCGTGTTGTCATAGCCATGGCTCTGGCTAACGAACCCGACCTGCTCATCGCTGACGAACCGACCACCGC
>JAZGHI010000670.1:0-3232 GCA_036480955.1 Candidatus Adiutricales bacterium | reverse complement strand
ATCGCGAAGTCGCCAGATCGTCATTGGTCCGTTCTCACCTTTAATATGGTCGAAGGACCATGTAAGGACATCAGGGTGCGAAAAGCTGTCACACATGCCATTGACAAGAAGGCTTTGATTCACGGTATTCTCTTCGGTTTGGGTACTGAGGCCAGCGGCCCGTACCCTGGTTTCCATTGGACTCATAATCCGAATCTGAAGCCCAGAAAATATGATCCTGAGTTGGCGAAAAGACTTCTGGCTGAGGCGGGATACAAAAAAGGATTGACCATAAAAGGCCACGCGGGGTCTACCTCTGTGGCCTGGATCGAGGCTATTCAGGCCATGCTCAAGAAGTCCGGTATCAAATGGGAAGTGGATTACCTGGATGGCCCGGCCGCCTCGGATCGCACGAACAATTTAGAGTTTGAGATGCGGAGCGGCGGTTACTCGTGGATTACAGAACCGGATTTGATGGCCACCGCTTACTTTCACTCGGAAGGGAATTGGAATAGAGGCCGTTATGTGAATCCCGAGATGGATGAGCTTATCGTGAAAGGCCGATCAATAATAGATTTGGAAACACGTCAAAAGCACTATTGGGATATTGAAAAAAGATTGGTTGATGAATACACAGATGTGTTTATATATTGGCCGACTTCGGTATCTATCAGGCACAAGGTCCTGGCTGGTTATAATCAGAAAATTCATCTGGCCGGGGGAGTAGCCGCGTATCACGCACATCCCGAATGGTTTGTTGATGGGAAGGGTGAAGTTAAATATTAGTAGCCGTTTATTTCACATCCGATACCGTGAAAGGCGGAGTCGAAACAGTCTCCGCCTTTCTTTTTCGGCAGTGTACCTTGGAATTGGCCGGATTCCGAGCCATTCGGGTTAAAATGATTTTTTTACGCATGAGTTTCATTCAATGATTTTATTTTAAGTCATGCTATTATTAGAAGCTGTCCCAAAATTAGTGTTTTGGTCAAGATCGAGGCGTGCGATAATTTAACCCGCAGTAATACTATAAGTATTTCGAGGATCATATTTTGAGCGTAGCGAAAAAGCTCATAAATTTGAGCAAAACAAAGAGATTGGGCAAAAAAACTTTTTTGGGATAGCTTCTAGTCACACTTACTTATACCGTCAGGAGGAAGCATAATGGAAATGCCATCAAATGAAATTCTGTTGAAGCTGTACCGTGAATTACTTACAGCAAGACGGGGTGAGCAAAGAATGTTTGAAATCAGCGGGCCCAAGATATTCCCTACGGGTCACCGGGGTCCTGGTGAAGAGGTTATTCCAATAGCCCTCTGCAACAATTTAACGGAAACCGATTGTTTCCATCCAAATTTTCGAACCGCCTTCTGTCTGTTTACCAAACCCGGATTTACGCTGACCGATACTATCGGCATGTTTCTTGGAAAACTCTACAAGAAAATTCCTTTTTTCTCACCTGAAAACGGGACCATGGGCAGCAGCAGTACCCTGGGCGAAACGGCGGTGATGTACCTGGGAACCGCGGTAGCCAATGTTATTCAGAAGACAGGTGATGTAACCGTTTTTGTGCAGGGTGACGGCGCGTCGAACCGCGCGCCGACCCACGAGGCCATGGCAGTGGCCTCGGCCTGGAAGCTGCCCATGGTCTTTGTCATCCAGAACAATCAGTACGGAATGGGAACGTCCGTTGAAAAAGCCTATGGCATCAAGGACTTATCCTTACGAGGCGTGGGATATGGCTTCCCGTCCGAGCAGGTGGACGGAAACGATATGATCGCTATGTATCAGGTGGCGAAAAAACATATCGACAACACCCGCGCGGGCGAAGGACCGAGCCTGATCGCCGCGAACACCTATCGATTCCGACCCCATTGGGAAGGCGATGCTCAGATTTACCGGCCTGAAGGAGAGATGGAGGAGTGGCAAAGGACCAAGGATCCACTGCCTCGCTATCAGAATCAATTGATAGAGATGGGCGTATTGACCCAGGCCGACGTGGAGCGAATAGAAAAAGAGGTTGAGGCTGAAATTGAAGCGGCCATCGAAACCATTCAAAATCTGCCCTCGAGACCGGGCGGAGGTCCCACGACTGCCCTGGCTGTTGACGGGCTGTAAGTTAGTGGTCGAAACGTCTGTTTCAGATTCGGGATGAACATTAGGAAATAACCTTTTCTGCTTAAAGGAGATACTACATGGCAGCACTTACTTATATAGAGGCAATGAATCAAGCCTTATTGGAAGAGATGAGGCGGGATGAACGGGTGGTAATGTGGGGAGAAGACCTCATTTCCATGAACGGGGTGACCGGATTTACCGCGGGCATCCACGCAGAGTTCGGCGACGACCGAATTAAGGACACACCGATGTGCGAGCAGGCTATAGCCGGTATGGCTATCGGCGCCGCGCACAGGGGATTGCGGCCAATCGGCGTGTTTATGAATTCAGGTTTTACTCTGTGCGCTTTCGACGGGCTGTTTCTGAAGATCGGGTGCACCAAGCCGGGACTTCCCATTGTGATGCAGGCCTCGATCGCCGGTCCGAGGCAGGATATGGATCACGGCATGTCGCCTGAAGCCCTGTACGCTCACTCCCCATACTGGAAGATAGTCATGCCGTCCACGCCCTATGATGTCAAGGGCCTGATGAAAACCGCTATCCGTGACGACTGGCCGGTAATGTTTCTTGACCACTCGGCCGCCATGTTTTCCGGTTATTCTGACGGCAGCATGTACACGCCTTATCAGGACGGGAGTATCATGCGAGGCTACAAGCAGGAAATACCGGACGAGGAATACCTGATCCCATTTGGCGAAGCGGACGTGAAACGGGAAGGGAGCGACCTGACCCTGGTCACTTTCTCTTTCATGGTTCATCACGCTCTGGAGGCGGCCAATGCCCTGTCTAAAGAAGGCATAAATGTCGAATTGGTTGATCTGCGTACCATCGTTCCCCTGGACATTGAGGCCATAGTCCGGAGCGCGGAAAAGACCGGCCGGCTGCTCATTGTGCACGAAGCCATGAAACGGTGCGGGATTGCCGGAGAAATCGCATTCAGGCTGCAGGAGGAGGCGCCGGAAATGGTGGCTTCGTTAAAGATGCCCTGCCAGCGGCTCGCGGCCATGAACCTGCCTCTTGCCGGACGACCGGAATTAAACCTTACCCCATCAGCGGACAGTATTGTTGCCAAAGTTAAAGAGATGGTGGGGGCATAATGAAACTGGAAGGGAAAGCGGCTCTGGTCGCGGGCGGAATG
>JAZGHI010000669.1:0-4419 GCA_036480955.1 Candidatus Adiutricales bacterium | reverse complement strand
ATTGGCGGCACGGGTATTCGGCTGAACGGCATGGCCTCGGAACATTCGCTCATACTCCTGTTTTCCGGGTACCCCTATCTTAACCTGGACCGGATGTTCTGGGGGGCGGTTATTCTGGGAGCATCCGGAGCCATGGTCGATGTGGCCATTGCCGTGTCCACGGCTGTAGAGCAAGTAATCAAGGCCAACCCCGAATTAGGGGCGGTCAGGCTTATCCGGTCCGGTTTTGAGGTTGGACGCGCCGCCTTGGGCACCATGGTCACCACCCTCCTTCTAGCCTATACCGGCAGCGGCCTTTTTCTTTTCCTCGTATTCAGAGCGAAAGAAACACACATTTCCCTTATAATTAACCACAATTTCGTCTCCGCCGAGATATTCAGAACCCTGGTCGGTTCCATAGGCATGGTCATGGTCGCGCCGATATCGGCAGTTATAGCCGGTGTTCTCTACCACCGTTTTCATGGATCCAACATTCCCGGGAAGAACGATTAAAAATGATTAGTCTGAAAAATTACGGCGCCCGGATTCTGAATAAGGACCTGATATTGGTCATTGTGGTTCTGACCTTCTCCCTGGCTCTCTTTTTATTTGCCGATAAAGTGACATATCGCGGCTCGATTCCGGTAATAGCTGAAGTGATTCAGGTAGAAGACGGGACAAAACAAGTCGGTGTCATCAAACTTGGGGAGCAAAAGGTTGAGGCGGAAATCCTCACAAGAAGCCTTAGAGGTCGGCGTATAATAGTCACCAATAAAATGATCGGTCATCTCATGATGGACCATCCCGTGGCTCCCGGAGATCGGGCCCTCTTCATGCTCGATCTTCAGGAGGATACCATTAAAGGAGCCAAGCTGGTAGATTATGACCGGCAGACCTGGCATCTGAGGTTGTTTGTAATTTTTGCAATGGTATTGATCTTATTCGCCCGGTATACAGGCCTCAAGGCTTTCGTTTCCTTTATCTTCACTATGGCCGTACTGGTCAAAGTTCTATTGCCCGCCATTCTCAAGGGGTACGATCCCCTTTTTGTCAGTGTCTCCCTGGCAGTCATGCTGGCCTCTGTAACATTACTCCTGATAGGGGGCTTTCGTCTAAGAACCCTGGCCGCGGTGACCGGAGTCACCCTAGGTATGATGCTTTCAACCATATTGACCGTGTTCGCCGGACAGGCCATGCAGGTGCACGGCATTACTAACGCCTATGCGGCGCGGCTCCTCCTTTCCGGTTATGCCCACCTGGACCTGGATAGGATTTTTTGGGGCGCGGTTATCTTATCTATATCGGGAGCTCTCCTGGATATCGCTATCAGCTCGGCTACTACCGTGGCCGAGGTAGTCAAAGCCAACCCCTCTTTAAGTCTCAGAAGGCTCATCAGTTCAGGATTCGCGGTCGGGCAGGCCGAACTAGGTACCATGGTAAGCACTCTCTTACTGGCCTATACCGGTTACAGCTTCTTCCTGATCCTGGCCCTGTCGGCCTCGGATATTTCCTTCACCCGTTTCTTGAACATCAGCGTCATTTCAGCCCTTATCTTAAAGGTATTAGCCGGAAGTATCGGCATGGTCCTGGTGGCCCCCATAACAGCCATCACCGCCGGTCTTCTATACCACCGGTTTCACGGTACGCCGGTCGAGACTGTCCCATAAGGTAGTCTTAAGTTGTTTACCCTCCTTCATATCTAGGAATCCCACCTCTGGCCGAATACAAACAGTAATAAAGGCCTGATTTTGAAATCCGCATGGCCAGGCTTCCTGTAGCATCGTAGACCCGCGGGTCGCCGCTGCTATAAAGGCAATTGACGTGTTATTTGTGCCGGCAGGATTTTTGTGGCGGGCGACGCACACCCTGTTCGGGCAAAATTTATCTGGCCTGGAAAAACCCTGGATCGTGCGAGGCGCGGCAGATGAGGGAAATATCAGGCATATTGGGGCACGAATCGCGCACCCACAACATATAATTGTCCGCCCCTTCATTACATTTCAGCCAGTCGATGGCCCCGGTAAATGTTTTTGGCGTCGGAAAAACCGCTTGGAACGAAAAAATGGAGGGGCGCGGCGCGCTTGAAAACCAAGTCCGTTCAGGAGTTGCGGAAGAACCGCGGCCAATAATCCGACTTCCAGGCTTTCCAGACCGGGTAATCAATCGCTCATCTCTAACAGACTGTGATCGTTGATTTATTACCTGGGACCTTAATCTCAATCTGTTGAAATATAGATAGTGATAACAGATTTTTGATTTCAAGACCTAGAAAAAAGTATTACCCGCAAGCTTGAGTCTAGTACCTTTTTCCTAAAAAATTTATCAAAAAATTCAGATTCTTGGCTGATTGACAAAAGTTTATAAAGATTATATTCAGGTCATAACAATTTAGAAGAACGCGGGGGTGAGAAACATACCATGAGAGACTCAGTTATTTCGTTTTTTCTTTTCTTAAGCATTTCAGCATTTTGCATGATTGGTTTTCTGCGGCTCAACCGGCAGATAGAAAATTAATCAGCTCCTGTCATTTTACCCGGCTTTATCGAGTTATACCTCCTTTAACAACCATCCGTGATCCGCTTGTCCCCTTGAGGGGACAAGTTTCCTTTAATCATTTTTCATAATGAATTTAAATTCTTATACATCTGAATTCAAAAGTTCCGCCCATTCATTAAGAAATCGTTCAGAGATCTCGCTGGCGATCCGGGGAGCGTTTCCACCGGCACGATTATTAATAATCAAATATACCCGGTCACCATGACTTATCACCATCCGCGTGATTTCTACCGTCTCTTCAATCATCCGACTGCTCATCATACCCTCGACCATTTTATCAAATGGAAACGCGCGGTGGTATGATTCCTGATAATTCACTCTCAGGGGCGTCATGAGCCTGATGACACAATCTCCACCCGAGTTCAAGACCTTGCCCTCATTGAGCCGGAATTGTTTCATCAGGGAAGGCAGCCACGTCCAGTGGGAAAGAACCTGGCCCACCCCGTGACTCTCCAGTACCTTGAAAAATGGCTTATTCAAGAGGGCGGCGGTCCTGATTTCCAGGTGATAGCGGCTGTCATCCGGGATATCAGCCAGAAATTTATCCCAGCCGTTCGCGAACTCATCCTGAGCCGTCCTATCCCCTTTGGCCTGGTATTCCTGTTCGAAGATGATTCCATCTATGAATGCATCGGCCATGTCCAGGGCCGGGTCATAGAACTGGTTGACAAAGATTTCGGGGTTGAGGTAGTCCGGATTCTCCACAAATTTCCCCTGGCGTCTTAATCTGCGGGCCGAGACTATTTGCGGGGCTTTCAGGATCAAACGATTTCCGGGGACAAGATTTTTCCGATAATTTTGGAGTACGAAATAATTTGAGGTCGGGGTCCCGTCTTTCTCCAGAAGCGGCCGGTAAAAAGTAAAATCCAGTTCCAGGACAGAAAAATGCTCGAAATATTCCCGGACACTCTCAATGGGCAGGACAAGCTCCTGAAAATGTTTCCCACCAATGGTGGCCGACCTTTTTGTGATTTTTCCTTCATACTTTTCCGGGGAATATATCTGGCCTATCCAGCCGGCGTACCGGTCGCTGGCCGTACCCATTAACAGACCCTCATGGAGGTCCCGAAAGCGGTACTCGTTCATTTCCTTCACCTTTCACCATCCGCCTTCATACTCGATGATTAAAAGATATCTGAAATAATAGCGAAATCAAGGATTGAAGGGTATAATAAACGGTATCGAAAAGCATATTAGGGGCATGTTTCGTCTCCATGCAATGCAGACCGGAATTGAGCATGAAGGGGAAAGATTAGATGTTTAGGCAGCGGGAAATAGAGAAAGCGATTCGGGCTGTTTATCCTGACCTCGATAAATTCGGCCTCACCGTATCAGTTAAAAAGGACCGGCTATTCGCTTCGGGCAGCTACGTTATAAACCTTGCCAAGGATCAGAGAAGGATTCGCTTCAAATTGGACCGGGAAGAGGTAATAATTTGTCTGGAAGGAAACCGGTGTCAGCGGCTGAATGAGGAATTTACCAAATTTATTCGGCAATTCATTGACGAAAAATACGCCCTGCCCGAATCCGGCTGATTTTTTTGCCTTCGCCGGTTATTTGGTTCAGTTTGCAGGCTGGAACGCGAAAATCATATTGAGACCTCTGCAAAACGAGTAATTTGAGGTCAAATCGCTTTTCGGCGGGAGCACGAAAATTTGAACCGCAGGAATACTTGTAGTATTTCGAGGACTAACGCCACTGCAGGCGAAGCCGAAGTGGCAGCTCAAAATTCGAGCGCGACAAAGAGTTGGGCCAAAGGACGAAGTTTTACAGAGGTCTCATTATGCTTGTCCTATCACTTCCTTGCCTATAAAATGCAATCCCAAATTAAGACTGGTATAATGGTACATCATGGAGTCTCTTAAAGCGGGAAAACGAACGGAG
>JAZGHI010000668.1:0-3027 GCA_036480955.1 Candidatus Adiutricales bacterium | reverse complement strand
TTTGTCTTCATGAGCCATCAGAAATTCCGGGCAGTAATGCCAGGACTGAAAGGGGCGAAAAATAGATGAGTTGGAAACCCGAGATCGAGGAATTAAAAAAACGGCAGGAGTCCGCCCGCCGGTTGGGGGGTGAGGATTCCATCGCCTATCAGCACAGGCTGGGGAAATTTACAGTCAGGGAGCGCATCGAGAAGCTTCTTGATAAAAATTCCTTTCAGGAGATGGGCATGATCGCCGGGTCCGCGGAATATGACCGCCAGGGGAAGCTGGAAAAATTTACGCCATCGAACGCCGTTATTGGAAAAGGGCTGATTGAGGGCCGCAAGGTGACCATATCCGCCGATGATTTCACCATCCGGGGCGGATCATCTGAATCGACCATTTCCGAAAAATGGCTGTACGCGGAACGGTACTCTTACGAGATGCAGACGCCCATGGTCAGGCTGGTGGACACGGCCGGCGGCAGTGTCAGGCTTTTGGAGCAATCCGGGGCTACCAAGATTCCCGGATACCCGAGTTGGCCGATAATGCAGCAATTGGGTACCATACCCATAGTCGGCGTGGCCATGGGCTCCTGCGCCGGATTGGGGGCGGTGAAAGTCTGCGCCTCGCATTTTTCGGTCATGGTCAAAGGAACCAGCCAGGTTTTCGCGGCCGGGCCGCCGGTGGTCAGGGCCGCTTCCGGAGATGAGATCGACAAAGAGGAACTGGGTGGCTGGAAAATCCAGACCGGTGAAAACGGGGCCGTGCAGAACGCGGCGGAAGACGAACTGGACGCGATTGACCAGACCCGGCGTTTTCTTTCCTACATGCCCCGGAATGTATATGAGACGCCGCCACGGGGCGCGGTCACGGATGATCCGGACCGCCGTGAGGAGGCGTTGTTATCCATCGTACCCCGAAACAAGAGACACGTATACAAGGCCCGGGACATCCTGGAAATGGTCTTTGATAAAAATTCCGTTTTCGAATTGGGACGCTTAAACGGACCGTCCACCATAACCTGCCTGGCGCGGCTGGACGGTTACACCGTGGGTGTGATGGCCAACGACGTATATTCCACGGGCGGCGCTCTGACCCGGTCGGCAGCCTCAAAAATCGAAAAATTCGTGGATGTTTGCGACACGTTCCATATCCCGGTGGTTAATTTTACGGACCAGCCGGGGGTTATGCTCGGTCTGGAAGCCGAAAAATCCGGGACCTTCCGGTCGGTGCTCAAGGCCCTGGGGGCCATAGAGCAGAGCCGGGTGCCGTGGATCTCGATTATGGTACGCCGGGCCTTTGGCGTGGGCGGCGGCTTGCACGGCCGGAAAAATTCGATCAACCTGCGCTATGCCTGGCCGTCCGGATACTGGGGTTCCATACCGCTGGAGGGAGGCATACTGGCCGCGTACAGGAAGGATATCGAGGCCTCGGAAGATCCTAAGGCGCGTCTTCAGGAATTAGAGGAATATTACACCCAGTTCACTTCCCCTTTCAAAACAGCGGAAAAATTCGGGATCATGGATATTATCGACCCCAGGGAGACCAGGCCCATTCTGTGTGAGTGGATCGGGGAGGCCTTTGAGGTTACCATGACTCAACTCGGTGCGCGCCAATTGACCATGCGGGCCTGATAATTGAAACCTGAACTGAAAAAAATCCCATAGGAAATTGGAGGGAATTCCCATGTGCGAGTATTGCCAAACATTCGGGGATGACGATATCTGGTATCTGAATCCCGAGAGTTACGCCCGGCAGTTGTACCGCCGGAAAGTTCCCGGCCAGCAGTTTGTGCCAGAGGCCATTTCATACCGGCAAAAGCGGGCCGTGCTCATGGGTGAGCTTTCCGAGGCCCGATTGAAAAAGGACAAAGACAAAACAGACAGGCTTTCCCAGGCCCTGGACCGTCTGTACCAGGAAAACGAACCCTGCCAGGTACTGCCTATCCAGGACGTATTCAAGATACTCGAGTATTCCAACCCCATCGCCTCCATGTCCTGCGTCTGCCGCAAACAGACCAGGGCCACGGATGAACGGAACCCGGCCGAATACTCATGTTTGGGATTAGGCACGGGCATGCTCAAATGGGAACGGTGGCCGGAGCGGTACCGGGGCGGGGTCGAGTTCTTATCCGTGGATGAAGCCAGGGAGTGGTTCGAGAAATGGAACAAGGCCGGTATGGTCCATATGATCATGGTCTACGGAACCGCCAACGAGGGCCGGCCGTATGTGGGGGGCTTATGCAACTGCGACTACCCGGACTGCATTCCCATCCGCGTGCGGTACGACTATGACATCCAGCATGTGCTCCTGAAAGCCCACTACGTGGCCGAGCTCGATTACGATACGTGCAACGGATGCGGGGTCTGCGTGCAGAGGTGCCAGTTCGGGGCCATAAAAATGGAAGTGACCACCGGCCAGGCTAATATTGACATGTTCAAGTGTTTTGGATGCGGGATTTGCGAGACCGGATGCCCGGACCAGGCCATAACTTTAAAACGCCGGGAAAAATTTCCGGCCCTCGCGCAGGAGTGGTAAAATGGCCCATCAGCGAATCGAGATCGACCACGAAAAGTGCGCCACCCCATACGCCTGCAAAAAATGCCTGCAAATCTGCCCCCAGGCCGTACTGTCGGTGGTAACCTTGAAAATGGAAAAATTCAAGGAAACAGACGAGAACGAGCCCGGCGCATTCAGACTAAGAGTAGCCTTCGGGGACAAATGCACCGTTTGCCACGACTGCGTAGATGTATGCCCGAACGGGGCGCTGAATGTGTCTTATGAATAAACGGCGTATCGGAAGAATGTTAAGTAGTGCCCGTCCGGAAATGGTTATTTTCCCCAATCTCTTTGTTGGACGAAAAAAATTACGGACATTTATTTACCTTCGGTAAAAAATTATAGACATTTATTTACCTTCGGTAAAAAATTACATCGGAATATCAAATATATGCCTGCGGCAATTTTTTTCGTCCGCCTCGATCTTGAAAAAAATTAAAGGCATTTATTTTCCTTCGGAAAAAAATTATCATCATTTCTGGACAG
>JAZGHI010000667.1:0-2859 GCA_036480955.1 Candidatus Adiutricales bacterium | reverse complement strand
AGTCTCGAATCACACCATGTTATCATGGACAAGTAATTTATGTTGAGTGAGAAAATCTATTGAAAATCAACTAATTATTCCAACCATAGGTCAGAAATAAATGGTGTTAAATTAGCAGAAAAGCATTGGCGAGAGCTTGATTTGTTCAGTTTTCAGGAATTGAATTTGAAGACCGAAGCCTTTGATCAACTTGTTTCAAACCGACTTTTAGGGAGTCATTTTTTACAGGAATTATAAAAAATAAATCTTCTGGTCATGGCCTCTATTTCATCCATTACTCTTGATATTCAATGCCTTATATTTAGATTTATGAATTACTTCACAAAAAGAACAATGTATCTGATTTTACCGAAGATTCGCGTGTCAACCGGAACAGCCATTTAAGATCACACAGTTTTTGGTGAAGGCTGGGCGAAACAAGGATGGTGCTGCTCGGCCAGGCCCTTCTCTGCCGGCCGCCGCCGGGTTTCAGAATTTATTGTATCTGGCCTACCAGTTCCACCCCTCTGTCATAAGCCTTCATGTTGGTCTCGAAGAAGGCTGGAAACCTCTCTTGAATGATCGGTTCAACCTGCTCGCGCTTAAGGGGGAGAAGGCCGGAGCCAACCAGAGCGCCCACCAGGATTACATTCGCTAAAATGGGATTGCCCATTTCCAGAGCGTTTTCCGTGGCCTTGATAATCCAGGTTTTGGCCGACAGCTCTCCGATCGTCTCCATAAGTTCATCCAGGGATGGATACCCGGTCTTGGTAAGGGCTATATCCACGGAGTGTATGGGCCGGGGATTAACCATGGTATGAACGTCTGGATTTCCGTACTGACGCAGCATCCGCAACGCCTCAACAGGTTCCATCCCGACTATAATGTCGGCTCGGCCGTGGGGTATTATGGGGCTGGCCTGATATTCCTGTGATATCCTTATAAAATTGATTACGGACCCACCCCTCTGCTGGGCGGGATAGGTTTGCCCGAAAGTAATTATAAATCCTTCCCGTAATAAGGCGTCACAAATGATCGAGGAAGTAACGACGTTTCCCTGGCCGCCGACCCCGATAACAATCAGATTTAGAGGATCTTTCACTAATTCTTTCACTGTCCCTACACCTCCTGTATCCGGCCGCTGGCGTTGGACTCACGGGCCACCTTCTCGATGGCTCCGGCTGGGCAGATATCCACGCACACTCCGCATCCGGCGCATAAAATTTCGTCAATCGTGCTCTTGCCCTCGGCCTCATTCCATCTTAAACCCGGACAGCGGAAGACCCGGCTGCACAACCGGTCACAACCGCAGGCGTCGCCCATACATACTTCGGGATTAACCGTAACCAGAAAAGGCGCCTCTTCCCGCCTGGCCCTGGTGAGTTCACATTCCCGGCGCATGATCACAACCCTCGGTCCATTATCTTCGTCCCGTATGACCTCCAGCATAGTTTCTACCGTGGCTTTCAAATTAAACGGGTCACATATTTCGACCCTGACCCCCATGGCCCGGCAGATGTCCTCGATCCGCACCACTTCCGATGGAAGTTTCATGGCCGTTGTGCCGGTTCCAGGGTGGGGCTGCCAGCCGGTCATGGCCGTGGCGCTGTTATCGTAAACCACCAGGGTGAAATTGGACTTGTTCCAGATACCGTTGAGCAAAGCGGGCAGGCAGGCGTGATAGAAAGTGGAATCACCTACTCCGCCGATTACCGGCTGGTCGAACCCGAATCTCCCGAGCACTCCCAACCCGTCAGCCACCCCGACCCCGCTGCCCATGGAGAATATGGTCTTGGCGATGAAAAAGCCGCCCGGTCCGACCGCGGCGCCGTTGCATCCGTTATCGGCCGTGACAAAACCGTCTCGCCCGTCCAGTTTTAAGGCGGTTTTCATGGCCCAGAAACTAGCCCGGTGGGGACAGCCCGAGCACACGGCCCCGCTTCGGGGGATCACGTCTCTGGTCGAGCCTTTTTCCGCCTTCTCACTGTAAGCGGCATCCCGGGACTGATAGGTCGTACCTGTAAGATCGGTGATGGCCTTGATGACCAGGTCTGGATTCACCTCACCGTAAGACCTTATGTGTCCGCTTCTTTTTCCATAGAATATATTCGTCCTTTTTTCAGGCGGCAGACTGGCGAAAAATTCCATCACACTCTGTTCCACAAACGGATCGGTCTCTTCCACGAAAAGTATTTTTTCCGATTTTTCAAGGTATTTCCCGATCAGTTTTTCCGGCAGGGGAGAAAGGGTACCCAGCTTCAGAATGCCAACCCTGCCGCTCAAGTCCAGCAGCCTCACCGCTTCCTGGGAGTGCAGCCAGCAGCTGCCGCAGGTGATAATCAAAAGCTCGGGCTCATCCGGTCCCACATACCTGTTAAAGGGCGATGTTTCAAATAATTCACGGGCCCGATCCATTTTCTTATGAAGGGCCGCATGAGGCGGTCCGCCTCCCCAGAAGCTGATATCGAGTGGAAAATCCGGTTTTTGCCCCTTTTCGGGCAGTTCTCCGAGTGTGACGTTACCCCTGGAGTGAGAAATCTTGCTGACACAGCGGAGCATGCAGACCGTATCCAGCTCCTCGGAGAGTTCGAACAGCCATTTGGTCATATCCTTGGCTTCCTGAAAATCACCCGGCTCCAACATGGGGATGTCAAGCCATTTGGCCACCGGCCTAGTGTCCTGTTCGTTAGGACTATTACGGCTGCCGGGGTCATCCGAGTCTATCAGCACCAGCCCCCCTCCCTGCCGCAGCCCTCTCATGACAAGGGTAGATAAAAAATCCAGGGCCACGTTGGTGCCGTTCTGTTTCATCGAGGCCATGGCCCGGACACCGCCGTAGCAGGCCCCGGCCGCCACCATCAGGGCCACCATCTCGTTGAC
>JAZGHI010000666.1:0-2814 GCA_036480955.1 Candidatus Adiutricales bacterium | reverse complement strand
CCATAATCCCGACCCCGAGTCCTGGTTCTTGGACCTGATCCCGGCCAATCGGAATATGAGCTTGTAACCGCCGCTCTTCGGCTCGGGTACACAATCGCCGCCCACCGGGCACCTTTTGCACGGCAGTCCTTCCAGCTCGCTCCGAATCTCTTCGAGTCTTGTTTCCAGATGAGCAAGTGATTTTTGTTCTTTCCTTACCTGCCGCGTGTCCATCTGATCCATCTCCAGGGGAACATGTTTGGATGAAGCCGCGCCCCGAATAGCGTTTACAATCTCATCCATTTCAGAATCCGGACTGATATCCAGCCGGGTAGCCATGGGTTCCACTATCCGGCTAAAGGCCACCCATTTCATTCTCAGGCGGCCGTTTTTGGTCAAACGGTCATTTCTGACGCGAACGGCCAGCGCTCCGGGCCGGCCATGCCGTTCCTGGTTCTCGATAGCGCAAAAAAGTGTTCCATCTTTACGCTCGAAAATGCGGCCGGGGGTCAAGGCGCTCTGGAGAAAAAAATCCCAGGTCAGGCGCGGCCTGTTCTTTTTTAATCGTCGGACCTCTTTTTTCAGCCTGCGCGTGCGTTCAAACAGCAACATGGCCTGTTCGAGATCCCCGCACGATCCTTGTTCTATGAATTTTTCCACACGGCCGGTGATTTCTTCCAGGGTTCGGAGGGTTGGGGCATCCGGCCAGCGCCTCTGGTAAGCGGCCAGGGATAGATTCAGCAAGGGTTTCACTTCCGCGGGCTTGTGAGAAAGCATTAGATTGAGGGTCATGGAAAAGTTGATCTGTATCTGGCTCCGCACGGGTCCGGGAGAGGAATTGAAAAGGGCGTTCACTAATTGTATGTCCTGAAAGGGACCGGGCACGACCCCGAAAAAACCGATACGGTCCATACCCCGGCGTCCGGCCCGGCCGGTCATCTGAAGCAGTTCTGTGGCCGAGAGGTCCGCGAACTCCTTGCCATTGAAACGGTCGCTCTGAAAAAGCACGACCGTACGGGCCGGGAAATTAACACCCGCGGCCACGGTTGAGGTGGAAAAAATAGCGGCCAGCAATCCTTCCTGCATGAGTTGTTCTATGACCAGCTTCCAGTGAGGCAGATGCCCGGCATGATGAGCAGCCGTTCCTGATTCGCGCAGATATTTTAAATGGGCATGGTTCTTCAGGAACGGATATTTTTCCAGGAGTTCATCCAGCCGTCTGAGAAGTTTTGCCCTCTGAGCGGCCCTGAACCTCGGCGCCGCTCCCATGGACCTGCTTAAGGCGAGATCGCAGTCCGCCCTTGATTTGAGAAAGAAAATCGCCGGGAGAAGATTGGCTTCATCCAGAGCTCGAAGGGTCCGGCCGAAAGGGGTCCGGCTTCTGGCGCTTCGAAAACCCTGCGCCTTCTGTTTCTCTACATATTGCCTGACCTGAGGAAAAAGCTGCCTGCCCTTGGTCATCGGCACCAGTTCTCCGTCAGGGAAAAGAAACAGGGGATATAGGGGTACGGGCCGGTCCTGGTGCACGACAGTTGATATTTTTAGATCCCGGACATGGGCCAGCCAGCCGGCAATTTCTTGTGTATTGGCCACTGTGGCCGAAAGAAGCAGGAGTTTGACCCGTGGCGGGAGATATATTATGACCTCTTCCCAGACCACACCACGTTCCGGATCGCTCAGATAATGGGCCTCATCCATTACCACCAGGTCGGTCTCTATATCCCGGCCCAGACTCATGGCGTCATAAAGCTGGTTGCGTAGTATTTCAGTGGTGCCGACGATTACAGGGGCCTCGGGACGGACCTTGTGGTCGCCGGTGAGAAGCCCTACCCGCTCCGGGCCGAAACGCTGGCTGAACTCGAAAAACTTGCTGTTTGAAAGGGCCTTGAGCGGCGAAGCATACCAGGTCCGGCCTCCTTTCTCCAGTAGACTGGCCATGGCTTCGACAGCTACATACGTCTTTCCAGCGCCGGTGGGCACAGACACGATTACGTCACCTTCAGAGAGCTTTTCGATGGCTTCCAACTGGAAGGGATCCGGTACAAAGGGCCGCTTCCTGGGGACTCCGATACCTTTCAGAACCGGCTTTAGCTTCGGATGCACCCGGGGATTAAAGGGAGGCTTTAAGGCGGCGGACCGGGTTACCGGTGTTGTTCTGGATGTTACTCTCGGTCTTGTTCGCCTTCGGTTTTTCCTGGTCCGTATTTGTTTTTCTGAATACCTCATTTATCCGAACTGCCTTCGTTTTTGAAAGTAGGCCCTCATGCTAAGTGTACCACGCTTCCCGGTTAAAGGTTAAGGAGAAGAGAGGGCTTGGGTGAGGAGAGCGGAAAAGATGGAAAATAAGTTTCGTTGCTCCGGCATCCGGATGCTTTTTCTAAAAAACCAATCTCAGCCGCGGGAAATATTTTATAATATTTTGGAATAATTATAAAAGAGAGATGAAATATTATGAGCCGGCCATGGCCTTTTAACCGGATATTTCGTACAAGTGTTTGGTCGCATCCGGTTTCGAAGACAAAGACATTTCCCGGAAATTTTCTCTATTTATCGACTTTAGCAGAATACTCCAATTGTTTGCTTTTGCAAACAATACACGTCCACGCGTTTGTGAGAACAAACGCTCCAGCCATTTATGGTGGTGATGATAGCAATTTAAATATAATTCTTACTCCGTTGAATATACCCCGCCTTTTCAAGGCGGGGATATTTACTGCTGGAGTATGGACGAGCCGCCGGCTGAATCGGAAAAGTTCACTTAGGTGAGGAAAATACAAAAAGGGTCATAAGACCCTTAAGTTAAAGTCAATATATCCGGACCGTTCGCGCTGATAG
>JAZGHI010000665.1:0-3446 GCA_036480955.1 Candidatus Adiutricales bacterium | reverse complement strand
TTCCTTGATTCCGGATCAAGTCCGGAATGACGAATGGCAATACTAGCTGTAGGGGCGTCCAGCCGGACGCCCGAAAAAGGTCCGTGATGGCTCTAAATCAGATTGGGCCAATACAAGATTCGATCCTAGGTGTTGCCGTTCAGTCGCACCCAGATTATTTTTTGAAATACAAACACCTCACCTTTACCTGCCGCCGTGGGCGGTGCCGCCATGGACGGACAGCATATTTAAATTACGACAACCTGAATTTTAGGTTCCAGAGTGAATCTTTTAAAATCAAGCAGTTACAGCGTTAATTATGGTATATTGGTTTTTTTTGGACAGCAATGAGCTGGAATAATCCTTGACAGGGACCGAATCGGTCCGTATATTTCGATATATGTCGAATCGTCTATATAAAAATACGGCTCCAAATGCTCAGACGGCCGAGGCTGAATCAGGACCGGGCCGGGCTGTCCTCAAGTGGTGGCCGGCCGCGCTTCTGGGCCTGACCGCCATCGGCGCTTACGGCCTGGCCCTTTATGCTTTCAGTATTTTTATCGAACCCATAAAGACCGAAACCGGCTGGTCCAACGGGGCCTTGTCCGGCGCTTATTCCCTGGGCTTGCTGGTGGCCGGGTTGAGCGCTGTTCTGGCCGGCCGCGTTCTGGATTGGGTCGGCCACCGTCCGGTGATGCTGGGTTCGCTGGTGATCGGCTCGGGCCTGCTCTGGGCCGCTTCTTCAGCCAATACCCTCACCGTTTTCATACTAACCTGGGGCATCGGGGCCGGTGTGATTGGGGCCGGGCTTCACTACAATCTCACCATGGCCGTCACCGCGCGTCTTTTTGATGAAGACCGGGCCAGGGCTTTTGCGGTACTTACTTTTATAGGCGGCCTGGCCAGCCCTATTTACTTTCCTTTGACCGGATTCATGATCGAGAAGTGGGGATGGCGAATCGCCCTGCGAGGCCTGGTGGCGCTGTTGTTTGTCTGCGTTCTGCCGGCCGTCTTCCTGATTCGGGGAGACCGGACCCGGGCAAACCCGGATAAAGGCAGTGAGAGCGCGTCCGGCTACACGAGTCTCAGAGAGGCCTTCGGTGAACCGCAAGTGCGCCGTATGGTAGCCGCTTTTTCACTCATGCTCGGGGCCACGGCCGCCGTCCAGGTCCATCATGTCCCGGCCATGCAGGCCGCGGGGCTTTCCCTGTCCGCGGCCGCGGTCATGGCCAGTATCCGGGGTATTCTTTCCCTGCCCGGCCGGGCTCTGCTTTCACCCATCGTTAAGCTGGCTGGGGTCAGGGGGTCCATTCTAATAGTATACGCGGTCATGATCCTCGGCCTTCTGGCCCTGATGGCGGCCGGTCCCTTTGTATTCGTGGCCGGTTTCGCCGTGATCACCGGCTTGGCCTTCGGCACCATACTCCCCCTGCACGGCCTTTACGCGGCGCAGGTATTCGGCGCCCAGCGGATCGGTACATTAATGGGAGCCCAGACGACTATCGTGGGATTATTCGCGGCCTTAGGTCCGGTTATTTTGGGGCAGACCATTGATTTCACCGGGGGGTACACCCTGCTTCTGGCGGCCTGTGCCGCGCTAACCGGCCTGGCCATGCTGACCCTTGCCCGGAAGGCCAAGGATAAAGTTAAATAAACCTGTGACTGTTTATTTTATCGGCCATAAACTAAGGAGGCAATTAAGATGACTGAGAACATTCAGGAGATTTGGCAGGATTACCATCTTAAGCTCCATCGGTTCATAGACAGCCGCATAAGCGATCCTTCCATGGCCGATGACATCCTTCAAGACGTCTTTACCCGGATTCAGACCCGCATCGGCACGCTTAAAGACACGAGCAAGATTAAGAGTTGGATCTATCAGATAACCAGGAATGCCATTATCGATTATTACCGGTCTCAGAAACAACTGGTTGAGCTTCCCGAATCCCTGGCCGCGCCGGAAGAAGACGAGAGTGAAAAAACGCGGGAAGAGATTGCCGGTTGGCTGTTGCCCATGATCCGGAGCCTGCCCGAACCCTACCGTGAGGCCCTGATACTAGCTGAGATCGAAGGCCTTACCCAGAGAGAGGTGGCGGAGAAGCAGGGATTGTCCCTGTCCGGCGCGAAATCCCGTGTCCAGAGGGGACGGTCCATGCTCAAAGACACGCTGGTTGAGTGCTGCCGGTTCGAGTTCGACCATCAGGGAAAGGTCGTCGACTACGAGAGAAAGGGCCATGGATGCGATAACTGCTGAGAAAGTTCGCGTCTTTTTTTATCCAGTTTCGTCTATAAGGTTAAAGAGCGGGAACTAATTTTTTTTGGCCATTAAGTTCGATGATTGCCGAAATATCGCTATTTAAGGCCGGGGCGTTAGAGTGTCTGCTTCCAAAAAAACACTCTACACCCCGGAAACTCCGCACACAAATTCGTGGTCGTCGTCCAGTCTGATAATAAGCAATTTCACGAAGTCGGTCGGACCGTATTTAATGAAAGCGTCTTCCATGACCTGCCGAAAAGCCGGGATGATGGATCTTTCATCGTTCTTGTCGATGACCGACAGGATGGTGACCCGTTCATCTTTCGGATAATGGGCGATCATGTACCCGTAAGCCCGGCCCACGTACTTGGCCTTATGCCCTTCCTTTTTCAGTTGTTTTACCAGTTTTTTGGCTTCTCTGCGACTGGTCGCTCCCTGAGTTTCGATATAATCACCCATATTCCCGCATCCTCATCGTTTTTTTTAATAAACGGATTGATCCGGCATTCACAGACTGTAACCGGGAAGAATCCTAAAGGTCAACCTGTAAGTGAGACCTCTGCAAAACTTCGTCCTTTGGCCCAACTCTTTGTCGCGCTCAAATTTTGAGCTGCCACTTCGGCTTCGCCTGCAGTGGCGTTAGTCCTCAAAATACTACAAGTATTCCTGCGGCTTAAATTTTTGTGCTCCCGCCGAAAAGCGATTTGATCTCAAATTACTCGTTTTGCAGAGGTCTCAAGTAATTTTAGTATTTTTATTAAATTTAGACAATCCCGGGTCTGATCTCAAGGGTATCCGGCCGGAGCATGTTTTCAGTCTTTTATATCCTCGGATAATTTTTTTCGTCAAACAAAGAGATTGGGGAAAATAACCATTTCCGGACGGGCACTAGTTATCCTCACCCCAATCTTATCACGATAAGGAAAGGATTTGATTTTTAAACCGGTTTCTGGAAAAATAAGAAAGCCGGTCAGGAATTAATAAAACCTTTCCCGGCAAATCTGTTGAATTAAGAAGAATTGGACACACTCGGGAGAAAGGTGTCTTTTAAAAAAGAATCATCTCCAAAAGAGTTGATGAAAATGATAAGGATTCAAGGGGTCAAGGGTCCAAGGATTCGAGTGAAATGCTTAAGAATTACAGAGATCTGAAAGTATTAGTAGGTAGGGTTGTGAAACCCAACATCTTTTTCATTAAGGGATGTTACGAA
>JAZGHI010000664.1:0-11238 GCA_036480955.1 Candidatus Adiutricales bacterium | reverse complement strand
GGTGTGGTCGCAGAGTGTGACGGCCGAATCGTTGGGTCAAATTTTATCGACGAACGCGATACAATTCTAGGCATAGGCCCGGTGAGTGTGGAGGTGAGTATTCAGGAGCGAGGTATCGGACGCCGGCTTATGGAAGCCGTGCTGGAACGGGGTAAAGACGCTCCCGGGATACGTTTAGTTCAGGATTCGTTCAATACAGTCTCCTTGGCCCTTTACGCCTCCATGGGCTTTGAAACCAAGGAGCCGCTGGTATTCGTGGAGGGCAAACCGCGTTCCAAACCTTTCCCCGAGGTTAAAGTCAGACGCCTGAAGAAAAGAGATCTCAAGGCCTGCGCGGACTTGTGTTTGCGTGTCCACGGTATAGCCCGGACTAACGAGCTCAAGGACGTTCTGAAACTATCATCAGCGTTTGTACTCCTTCGAGAGGGACAACTGACCGCCTATACCTCAACAGTGGCCTATTGGGGCCATGGTGTGGCCGAAACAGATGAAGACATGAAGGCCCTGCTCCTTGGTGTGGGGGCAACCCGACAAGAACCGCTCGAGTTTATAGTTCCTATCCGCCAGGCCAAATTCTTCCAGTGGTGTTTGAGTGAGGGCTTCAGAGTGGTCAAACCAATGACGCTCATGGCCCTGGGTCATTATCAGGCGCCCCTTGGCTGCTACTTTACCTCGGCTACTTACTGATCAAACCCGGGCCGGAAGGAAAAAGGACATGACCAGGAAACCGGTTTTCTTACTCGGGGTGACGGTCCTTTGCCTGGCATTTCTTCTCACCGGAATATCCGGGGCGGGTGTCGAGGATGATTATCAAAAAGGCCGCTTTTTATATCTCGAGAAGAGGTTCGGGGAAGCCGCCCTCACCTTTAAGGATTTCATCTCCAAATATCCCAAACACCCATTGGCCTCCAACGCTTTATATTGGTTGGGGGAGTGCTATTATGATCAGGCCGATTATGTGAAAGCCGCGGAAGAGTTTAAAAGGGTCGTAGAAAACTATCCCGGGTCAACCAAAGCCCCGGACGCTATGCTTAAGTGGTCTTACAGTCTGTTCAAACTCGGGAAGTACAAAGAGGCGGAATCACGGCTTAAATACGTCGTAGCCCAGTACCCGGAATCGTCAGCCGCGGCAATCGTCCGTGAGAAAGGCCCTCTTTTTTCATCGAGGGTGGCAACCTCCCCACCGCCCAAGCCTAAGAAAATTCCGACAGAACCAGCCCCTCTACTCCCGGAAGTGAAGGCGGCCCGGGCGGTCCTGGGAATTATTAAAAAGCCGGAAAGGGGGATCTCAAAGAAAAGCAAAAGCCGGAAAACGATAAAAACCTCAACCGGAAGCCCGAGAGAAACTCCCATAAACATGGCTGACATAATGAAGGCCATACACGACAGGGATACGGTTAAAGTAAAGACAATTATGGACCGTCACCCTTACGTGGTTGAGTATCGGGACAAGCAAGGAAAAACCCCGCTTCACCTGGCTGCCGCCCTCGACCGTGTGGATATGGCCAGACTTCTCCTCTCTCGAGACGCGGACGTGAACGCCGACAGCAATAGTTATATCTTCGTCTATACACCCCTTCATGAAGCCGCCAAACATAACAGTTCGCGAGTGGCGAAGTTTCTCATTTCAAGAGGAGCGGATGTAAACGCGGGACGTTACGTAAAAAACAGGAAATGGGCCGACCGGTATTCATACACCCCTCTCTTTCAAGCCGTCCGGTTCAATCGCCTTGAATTGGCCAAGATGCTTCTCGAAAACGGAGCGGATCCCAACATTTCCGCTCACCCTAGCACCGGAAAAACACCACTAGGTCTGGCCCGCTCCAAGGGCTACTCGAAATTGATCGAGTTGTTAATGGAATATAACGCGGTTCATTAAAACCCTTGCCTTCAAACTTCCGGTTGTTATACACAGCGTCATTGAATAATGCCGTTAATACGTATTTTTTGTTGTATTTACATGTAATTAGCCTTTTTTTAGGTGCAATTACTTATGACGCTTTATATAGCTTCTGGTAAATACTCCAGACAAAAATCGACTGCAAAAACAGGGGGCACTTAATCTGTGCCCCGAATTTATACATATATGACGTCCATAAAAAGTTGTCGAATCAAGTCCTGAAAAAAGTCCTGGTCAGGTTTTCCCATCCCAGAGCAGGGAGGTTGCCAAAGACGTCGGTCACAATCTGGCCGCCGTCGGCGGGAAGGGGCCCTACCTCGGCCTCGACCATCTTGAACAATTGATCGCTTTCCGTCTTGATGAAGTCTTGAGCTTCTTCACCGAAATGAAGTTCCTTGATGTTTTTCTTCAAATCGGCGGCCTGGATCATGAAGGCCCACCCGTCCTCATAGGGCTCTTCCAGGGATATGTCCGGCTGGCGGCGAATTTTTGGATTGACCGCCACCACCACCCCGTCAATGGGTGACATTATCTTTGCCTCGTTATTCTGACGGTACAGACTCCAGGAAGGTGAATTTTTGGTGACCTCGTACCCAATCTGGGGCAATTCCAGCTTTTCCAGCGGACCTACAACCTTCACTCCGAAATCATCGAGGCCGACGCGCACCCGGCCCGCGTTCTCGATTTTGGCCCAAGCGTGACCGTCGTGGTAGTAGAAACCCTCCGGAACTTTGTAGCCACGAATCTGTGGAACGTCCGCTAACTGTATGGGGATAGAGATCTCCCATTCGTCCTCGAAAAACTGGTCGAAATCACAGGCCTGGCAATTATAATCATAAGCGCATAGCCTGTAGCCGATGCGGCCGGTTAGTGTATGCCGGCAAACTCGCTGGGCGGCCGACTTTGATCTCAAAGCCTCCTGCCAGGATATAATACTGGCTCTCTTGCCGGTGGCCGGCTTTCCGGCGGCTTGGAGCCGTTTGTTTTCGGCGGCCGTATCTCTCATAGTCTGATCATAGCGGCAGGTTGTACAATCAAAATTGTAATTACAGAGCTTATAATCCGCCACTCCGGCCTTCATCCAGATGCATCCTTCTTCAGCGGCCCGTTGCCTGCTTTTCGCCTCTTTAGTCATCCGTCTACTCCTTGTCCTTTAATTCATCTAAAAATTTTTATAAATCCTTCAAAACACGGTTATTAATTCGGTTTCTACTCAATCCCCCGCAATGACATCAGCCGCTTCGGCATGCGCATTATTTTATTCTCCATTTACCGGCCATAGCCTGAATGACCTACCCGCAGCAATTATACCAAGCACTCTAATCGGAAAGGGCTTTGATGACCCAAGTCCGGCCACGTAAGACCACGCCTCGCTCACTCTCGTCTTTTTCATCCCGTTTTTTTAAGCAGTAGAAACTGGTTCCACCCTTAAGCCACTCTTCAGACCGGTCAGTTCTCATTTCAATTCCCTCTCTCATTTTTTTCCTTTAGCGGCCATATAGGGCAAGGAGGATGCCAGGATGAGCCAGTCCTATAAATTTTGGGAAGAAGAAAATCATAACTATCTGGAAAAATTGGAAAAATTTTTTAGAAATTAAATGAGGCGGGGATATTGATGCCTTTTGGTCTATAAAAACCTCAGAGATGTGATTGTTGAATTTTTCAACGACATTATTGAAACAAAGCTCAAATGTTGAAAATTATTTATTAATTTCAATTAGTTGCTGTTTTGTTGAATTATTCAACGGCTTTGTTTACAAATTCAACAAGATTTTACAAATTCAGAAGATTAAAGGCCGGAGATAGAGGCGGACAGATCAGGAGGATTGCTGAAACATGAATCGGCGCATGTTGATATTCAGAAGCAGACCGATGGCGATGAAGGTGGTAACCAATGACGTGCCGCCATAGCTAATGAAGGGAAGAGGGATACCCACTACCGGCATAAGGCCGATGACCATGGAAATATTGAAAAAGAACTGCCAGAAGATCAGGGTTATTAATCCTAATCCGAGAACCGCTCCGAATCTGTCCTGGGAACGGCTGACTATCCTGAGCCCGGCGATAATAAGCAGGAAAAACAGAAATAGAACTGTAATAGAGCCTATAAAGCCCCACTCCTCGGCCAGGACCGAGAAGGCGAAGTCGGTTTGCCGTTCGGGCAGGAACCGCAGATGACTCTGCGTACCTTCCGTAAAGCCCTTGCCCCAGAGTTGGCCCGAGCCGACAGCGATTTTTGATTGAATTATATGATATCCTGATCCCAGAGGATCCCGGCTAGAGTCAAAAAAAGCCATTATCCTCTCTTTTTGATAAGCTTTCAGAAACGACCAGACAAAAGGCAGGGCCAAGGCAGCAACCGCAGATAGACTGAGCAGCACGTACCATCGTATTTTCAGGAAAAAAATAACGGATGCGCAGGCGATGGCCAAGTGCAGGGCGGTACCCAGGTCCGGTTGTCTCAAAATCAGGAAAAAAGGCACACCCATTATAAGAACGGGCAGCACCAGATCCCTCAGTCCCAGTCCATTTGGGTACTCACGCCTTGAAAAATAACGGGCCAGGACGGCTATGGTAAATATCTTTACCATTTCCGACGGCTGGAAGGAGAATAACCCCATGTCCAGCCAGCGTTGGGTTCCAGAGACCGAACGGCCGGTCAGAGAAACCAGTACCAGCAAAACCAGGCCGAAGCCGTATAAAAAATAGGCCGAACGCTCCAGATGATGATAATCGACAAAGAGCGTTACCAGCATGGCGACAAGTCCTATGGCCAGAAAATAGGATTGCTTAATATAAACCGGACTGCCTCGACCCGTGAAATCCGACGAAGCGCTGTAGAGGTTCATTATCCCCAGTCCGACCAGGATCAGGACCAGGCCGAGAAAGACCCAGTCGAAGTTCTGGATCAATCGCCGATCAAACATCATGGTGTTTCTCCTTGAGCTGAGCCGGCTTTTTTCTTTCCGGTCATGGCTACGCGTCCCGCCTCGGCTGAAAAGAAGGCCTCAAGCATCTTCTTGGCCAGGGGAGCGGCGGCCGATCCGCCGCCATTACCTGTGTGCTCGGCCATAACCACCACCACGATCCGGGGGGCTTCGGCCGGAGCAAAAGCCGCGAACCAGGCATGGTTTCGAAATTTGTATGGCACGTCTTCTTCATTTTCATCTTCCGGTCTGGAAGCTATTACCTGTGTCGTACCTGTCTTGCCGCCTACGGTCACATATTCTAAACGGGCCTTACGTCCCGTTCCTCTCGGTTCATTTACCACACCGACGAGGCCTTGTTTTATCAAGGCCAGATGTTTCTGATTAAACTCGAGCCTCCGAACCACTTCCGGTGAGAAGGTTGTAATCTCTCTCTCCGCCACATCGGTAATTCTTTTTACCAGATAGGGTTTATATAAAATCCCGCCATTAACCACCGCACCGAGCATCTGGGCGATTTGCAGTGGTGTAACCAGATTGTATCCCTGTCCGATAGCCACAAGCAGACTATCCCCTTGGATCCAGGGTTCTTTGAAACGGCTTTTCTTCCATCGGGTTGTCGGTACCAGGCCGGCCTTTTCGTTTTCCAATCCCACCCCAGTCCGTTGACCCAGGCCCAATGCCTGGGAATACCGGGCCAGCCGGTCTATATTAAGCTGTTTCGCCACGTTATAAAAATAGACGTCACAAGACTCGACCAGAGCTTTATAAAGATTTACCTTACCATGACCTCTCTTGAGCCAGCATCGATACGACCGGTTGCCGAATTGGTATTTTCCGGTGCAATATATTGTGGTCTGGGGAGTTATTATCCCTTCTTCGAGACCGGCTAGAGCGGTGACGATTTTGAAAACAGATCCCGGCATATATTGACCGGAAATAGCCCGATTTTCCAGCGGATGTAGCGGATTTTTTATTAGGGCCTGCCATTTCTCCGAAGAGATTCCGCGAATGAAATCGTCCTGGCTGAAAGTTGGGCTGGAGACCATGGCCAGGATTTCGCCGTTCGAGGGATCCAGGGCGACCAGGGCTCCTGCCGTCTGGGAAAGGGCTTCTTCGGCCACTTTTTGGAGGCTTTTATCCAGGGTCAGATAGAGATTATTGCCCGGTACGGGCGGAACCTGTTTAATGACCTCCAGCACCCGCCCCGACGCGTTAACTTCAACCAACCTCCGACCCCGTTTGCCCTTTAGCGAGGACTCGAATTCTCGTTCCAGTCCAAATCGCCCCACCAGATCTCCCATGCGATATTCCCGGTATTCGTCAAGTTCGAGCTGGTTTTGACTGATCTCACCCAGATATCCGATGACATGAGCAGCCAGACCTTCATAGAGATATTTTCGTCTTGGTTTAATACGAATCACCAGTCCAGGCAGTTCGAACCTGTAGGTTTCGAGAGACACAAGTTCAGACCGGCTCAAGTCAGCGTGTATAAGGGCCGGTTGAAAGGCCGGCTTGAATCGGGCCGCTTCGAAATTTTTCTCCAGGTGTTCGTAAGGAGGGTTAAGAAGTTGTTTCAACCTAGCCTTAAGAAAATTGAGTTGAGATACGTCCTCACGGACCAGGGCCAGGTCAAAGGCTGGGTGATTATCAACCAGAAGACGGCCGTTCCGGTCCAGGATCAGACCCCTTGTGGGTAAAATGTCCTGTACTCGTGTGCGGTTGCTTTCTGAGAGGGTTCTGTATTCAGGACCTTTGATGACCTGCAGGTACCAGAGTCGGCCAAAGAGCATAAAGAAAAGGATAAAGACAACGAACATGGGAACCGTCTGGCGCGGCCGCAGATCTTCCGTGTTTCCCGGAAAAGGATTTCTGGAAGTTATCATGCCTCTTGCTCCTTACGCTGGGCCTCAGGAAGTCTGAGCCGTTGGAAAAACCAGAAAAAAACAGGGCTGATAAATCCAGTCACCAGGACTGAAATACCTTGCGCTATCAGAAAAAAATGTTTCCTCAGCATAAGTGACGGCTCGAATCCCCGGTCGTATAGCGACAGAAAGCCCCAAACCATGGACACGCTTAAAGCGGCCAGGAGAAGAGTGACCAATATCTGGTAAAAGGGTGAGGCCGGATCAAAGTCCTGGCGAATCATGACTACGAGCCAGAATATAATCAGGTAGATGGTTGTAAAAAGCCCCAAAGGCCCGCCTGAGAGAGTGTCGCAAATAAAACCCAAACACACGGCCAGGATAGATCCCGTGATAAAAGGTGCCGACAAGCCGAGATAAGTTATGAGTATCAGCAGTAAATCAGGCCCGAAATATTCCGGGTCAATTCGCATCCAGATAGTAGTTTTTAAGATTAAAAATAAAAGCCCGAAAAAAAAGTAGCCCAAGGCTTCCTTAACAGTCAAAAAGCCGGCTTTGGCCTGTGTTTCCATTAGAGTTCCCGTTCCTCTTTCAGGATAATGAGGACCTCCTCCAGTTTATTGAAATTAACCGCCGGCCGCACGTCAACCTCCAGGAAAAGACCGTGGGCCATTTTCTTTACCCTGATAACCGTACCGAGTTTCAAACCCTTGGGAAAAACTCCCCCCAACCCGGACGTGATCAGAACATCTCCCTCGACTAAATCGTCGTGTTTGAGCACATATTTCAGACGGCAAATATTGGTAGAATTCCCGGCCAGAATCCCCCGGACCCGGGTTCTTTGAACCATGGCGTCCAGGGAGCTGTTGTAGTCGATCAGCAGCAACACCTTTGCGTAGTGGGGGGCCAGTTCCACCACACGGCCTACCGCGCCGTTTTGAGTAACCACCGGCTGGCCGGTCCGTAACCCGTCCCTCTCACCCTTATCAATCACTACCGTCTTGAACCAGGCGTTCGGGTTTGAGGCCACCACGTTTCCGGCTATGATCGGTGGCTCGAGGGACTGTTTGAAATCGAGTAACTTCTTCAACCGCTTATTGGCCAGCTCAGCTTCTCTGAGAGCTGTCAGATTGGCTCGAGCCAGATCCAGCGTGGTGTGAAGTTTCTGGTTTTCCTCCCGCGCGCCGACCAGATAGAAATAACCGCTCCAAAAAGATTCTATACCCTCAGCCGATCTGGTCACAATGTTCTGGAGAGAGGCCACAATCTCCAGGGTGAGACCCTGGGGCTGAAGACTCTCGTTCTGGCGGCCGACCCATCGTGAAATCAGGGCTATAGCAAAAAAAACAAAACTAATCAGGATAATCAGTCGTAAGTGCCGTCCCATAAAGTAAGATTCACCGCCAGTCAACCTGGAGTTGGCTCTAAAAGAGTAATCCGGTGAAGATTATTTGACCATGACCTCTTTGAGGATATCCAGATTGTCCAAGGCTCTACCAGAACCCAGGACCACCGTTGAAAGAGGGTCTTCGGTTATGGTAATCGGCAGGCCAGTCTCCTCTCTCAGTAAGACGTCCAGATTACTGAGTAAGGCTCCACCGCCGGTTAGCACAATTCCCTTATCGACTATATCAGCGGCAAGTTCAGGAGGTGTCTGTTCCAAAGCTATCCTCACCGTCTCAACAATAGTTTCGATCTGCTCCGTTATTGATATGCGGACTTCCTCCGAATCGATAACGACAATTTTAGGTATACCGCTCACCAGGTCGCGACCCTTGACCTCAACCGTTTTTCTACTGTTTCCCGGATAGGCGGTTCCTATCGTTACCTTTATCATCTCGGCCGTGCGTTCACCTATCAGCAGATTATATTTACGTTTTATGTGCTGAATGATCGACTCGTCCATCTTGTCACCGCCGACCCGGACTGATTTCGAGAACACGATTCCAGCCAGAGAGATGACAGCCACTTCGGTCGTACCGCCGCCGATATCGACGATCATATTCGAAGTGGCTTCCGTGACCGGCAGACCCGCGCCAATAGCCGCGGCCATCGGTTCTTCAATGAGATAAACTTCTCGTGCCCCGGCCGATTCAGCCGATTCCCTCACGGCTCTCTTTTCGACCTGGGTGATACCGGAGGGAACACAAATTATGATCCTCGGCCGGACCAGGGTTTTTCTGTTGTGAACGGCACGAATAAAGTGCCGGAGCATAGCCTCCGTTATCTCGAAATCAGCAATTACTCCGTCTTTAATGGGACGAATGGCCGCAATATTACCCGGGGTCCGTCCCAGCATTTTTTTGGCTTCATCGCCGACGGCCAGAATCCGTTTTGAGCCCTTGCTGTCACTTCGAACCGCGACTACGGAAGGTTCGGACAAAACGATACCCTTACCTTTGACATAAACCAAGGTATTGGCCGTGCCAAGGTCAACGGCAAGATCGTTAGAAAAAACACCCAACAGGGGATCAATTAACATAGTACTAAACTCCTCGAAATATTCAAGACCCGAAGTTTCCAACCGGCCGGAATTTACTCTGGCATAGACAGGTCAAGCTAGCAGAAAAAAAATAAAACTTCAAGGATTAATCCACCGGATTTCCGGCTTAATCCTTGACACACATTTTAAAAAAGGCCTAAATGTCCTGTATGCATTTTTTTAACGAGCTTCCGGCTCTAATCAATGTCTCACTCACCTTCGGCCTAATCCTCACCGCTCATCGTCTCAAGGTTCAATTGAGCCTGGCTCTCTTCATAGGAGCCTTGGTCCTGGGTCTGCTCATGGGGCTCCCGATCTCAAAAATCCCGGTCCTGATGGTACAAAGCCTGGTGGACCCCATGGTCATTTCACTCGTTCTGATAGTGGCGGCCATACTAATCCTCAGCAAACTGATGAGCGATTCCGGACAACTGGACCGGATCGTGTCAAACTTCTCTGATATAACCCAGAACGTCCGCGCCGTCGCCGCGGTCATGCCCGCCCTCATAGGGCTTCTGCCCATGCCTGGCGGAGCCTTATTTTCAGCGCCCATGGTCGAAGCGGCCACCGGCCAGATGAATCTGGACGCCAACCTTAAAACGGCCATCAATTACTGGTTCCGTCACATCTGGGAATGCTGGTGGCCCCTCTACCCTGGAGTAATCCTGGCTGTCAGTCTTTTGGGTGTCGAAACCTGGCGGTTCATTCTGGTCCAGATCCCTCTGACGTTCTTCGCCGTTGGCTCCGGGTTCTTCTTCCTCCTTCGTTCCATACCGGCTAAAAATCCAACCAAAAACGATCCGGGACCAGTAAGGCGCAATTGGGCGGCCTTTTTCAAGGAAATCCAGCCGATCCTTCTCGTGGTGCTGGCCATTCCCCTGATCACTATCTTCGAAATGGTCTCAGGCCTTGATCTGCCCCGTATGACCTCTGTCTTCACTGGTTTATGCCTCAGCCTGATCTGGGTAATCGGTCAGAACCGTATTCCATTGGTGAAAGTGCGGCAGACCGTCCTGGACAAAGCAATATTACCCATGCTTTTTCTCATTCTTGGGATCATGGCTTTTAAAGGCATCCTGATCGAGAGCCAAGCCGTAGAACAGATTCACGGTGAGTTGACCCAGTATGGTATTCCCCCGCTCCTGGTTATCCTGCTTCTGCCCTTCCTTTCCGGTTTTATCACCGGTATCGCTATCGGCTTTGTCGGCGCTTCTTTCCCACTCATCGTGCCGTTACTGGCCCAGAGCCAGGGCCTTGATTTCCTGGCCCACGCCTTTCTGGCTTACGCGGCCGGATTCATGGGCATGATGCTCTCCCCGGTTCACCTATGCCTCCTGGTCACCCGCGACTATTTCCAGGCAAATTTGGTGAAAAGTTATGGCCTTCTAGTGAAACCCGTAGCGGGATTCATAACCTGTACATTATTATTATTCGGCCTTTTTCAACTAATAGATTAATTTTCTTCCAAATTTTTTGAACGGGCGCGCTTTTTCCCGCACTCCAGGGAGATCAAGCGCTTAAGCTATTTTTCACGGGTCATCCACTCGTCATGTGAATCTTCAGGTTATAGGCGGAAATGAATGTCGGTTTGGGGGGGACGTATTCCAAGACCCGGCTGGACGAACGGTAATCAACGATTGCTCAAAACCCTGTTTTCGTGATCCCGAATCTCCAAAATCCATTCCCTGCCTATCGGAACGTCCATTTTAGCGCAGTACCAATCCCAAACTACTCCAAACGGCAATCCCTTGAGCTCTTCCAGCAGAGCCAGGCGGCCGAAAAAATCCCCGGCCAGTTCCATCTCGCGTAGAAGATCGACCGGTTCCAGCACGGCGTATAAAAAAGCTTTCAGCGCCGCTCGCGCGCCAATCACCCAAGCGCCAATGCGGTTAATGGAGGCATCGAAAAAATCCAGGCCTATATGGACACGGGTCAGGGCGTTTGCCCGGACAATCTCCTGGGCAAGACTGACCAAATCATCGTCCTTAAGCACAACATGGTCCGAGTCCCATCTTACGCCCCGGCTCAAGTGCAGAACGAGTTCTTTTACAAACGGGAGGAGCG
>JAZGHI010000663.1:0-2756 GCA_036480955.1 Candidatus Adiutricales bacterium | reverse complement strand
GTTTGCAAACCCTGACCGAAGGCGGCATCCTTGGCGCGATCAGGCCTTTGGCCCTGCTTTGGCTCAGGCTTCCCCTAAAGTTACGCGCTCTCCTTAGAATCTGGGTATAATAAGAATGAGGACAGGAATAGAATGAAAGAAAAACAGGTGTACAAACCCAAACATCATGTACGGGTCCTAACGGCCGCTTCTCTATTCGACGGCCATGACGCGGCCATTAACATCATGCGCCGTGTCCTCCTGAGCTCGGGAGCGGAGGTCATTCATCTCGGGCACAACCGGTCGGTTTCGGAAATCGTAAACGCGGCCGTGCAGGAGGACGCCCAGGCCGTGGCCGTCAGTTCCTACCAGGGCGGCCATCTGGAATTTTTCAAGTACATCATCGATCTGCTCAAGGAGAAACATGCGGAACACATCAAGGTGTTCGGAGGCGGGGGCGGAGTGATCGTGCCCAACGAGATCGCTGAAATAGAAAACTACGGTGTGAGCAAAATATTCTCCCCTGAAGACGGCCGCAAGATGGGGCTGCAGGGTATGATTAACCATATCCTGGAATCGGTGGATCGGCCCTTTGACCCTGATAATATCCTGGACAGGGTGAACGAATTGGATCCGCGAAACCATCTGCTTGTCGCGCGCATGATAACCCTGGCCGAAGAGGCCAAGGAAAAAGAGAACGGCCATCTCCTGGCCAGGCTATCCGAATGCCTGGCCAACAAAGGGGGAGACAGGGTTCCGGTTCTGGGTGTGACCGGGACCGGGGGAGCGGGCAAGTCGTCACTTATGGATGAAATCATAATCAGATTCTTAAGCGATTTTACGAATCAGTCCGTGGCCGTCCTGTCCGTGGACCCCTCGCGGCGCAAGACCGGCGGGGCTCTTTTAGGCGACCGCATCCGCATGAATTCCCTGATCCGCGACCGTGTTTATATGCGGTCTCTGGCCACCCGGTCGGCCCGGGAGGAAATTTCCGAGGCCCTGGGCGAAAGCATCCGGATATTAAGCGCGGCCGGTTTTGATCTGATAATTATCGAGACGGCTGGAATCGGACAGGGTGACGCGGCTGTCGTGCCTCTGGTTGACGCCTCGTTATACGTCATGACCGCTGATTACGGGGCGGCATCTCAACTGGAAAAGATCGACATGCTGGATTTTGCCGACCTGGTGGCCATCAACAAATTCGATCGGCGGGGTGCGGACGACAGCCTGAGGGACGTGAGGAAACAATACCAGCGGAACCACGCCCTGTTTGAAAGTTCGCCGAAAGATATGCCGGTTTACGGCACCATTGCCGCCCGGTTCAATGACGACGGTGTTACGGCCCTGTATCAAGCCTGCCTCGAGAAATTGAATCGTAAGGCCGGCGGGTCCTGGGAATCGTCATTGGCGCCTGTCCCCACCAAGGCATCTTCGTCCAAGACCATCATTATTCCACCCGAACGAACCAGATATCTTGCTGAGATTGCCGAGACCGTACGCCATTATCACGCCTGGGTGGATGAACAATGCGATACAGGCCAACAACTCTGGCAGATAGACGGCGCTCTGGCCGTCCTGGATGGGGAAGAGAACACAGAGGATGGCACCCGGAAAATCCTCGAAAAAAAGCGCTTGGCTTTAAAGGAAAATTTCTCCCCGTATTCTGAAAACCTGTTAGAGGAGTTTCAAAGGTTAAGGCAAGCGTACGCGGCCGGAAGACAGGAAACGGAAGAATTTCGAGAGGATGAAATTTCGGCCGCGGACAGAGTGAGCCTGGCTGGAACCAGAATTCCCAGGGTGGCCCTTCCCACCTACCGGAATCCGGGTGACCTGCTCAGGTGGCTGCTTCTGGAAAACATACCGGGCCGGTTTCCTTTTACGGCCGGAGTTTTTCCTTACAAAAGAACCGATGAACTCCCGACCCGGATGTTTGCCGGTGAAGGCGATCCGGCGCGAACGAACTTACGTTTTAAGTTTCTGTCAAAAGATAGCGAGGCCAAGCGGCTTTCCACCGCCTTTGATTCGGTTACCCTTTACGGCTGCGATCCTGAAAAGCGGCCCGACATATACGGCAAGGTAGGAACATCCGGCGTCTCCATCTGCACCCTGGATGACCTTAAAGCGCTTTACAGCGGATTCGATCTTTCAGCCCCGAACACCAGCGTCTCCATGACCATAAACGGCCCGGCCCCCATTATCCTGGCCATGTTTTTTAACGCGGCTTTGGATCAGCGGATCGAGAAATTCGAGACCGAAACCGGGCGGCCGCCTAACACGGAGGAACGAAAAAGAATAGGGGCCGAGGTCTTACGCGGCATACGCGGTACGGTACAGGCCGAGATCCTGAAGGAAGACCAGGGCCAGAATACATGCATCTTCTCCATAGAATTCGCCTTGAAAATGATGGGAGACATACAGGCCTTCTTCATCGAGAACGAGGTGGCCAATTTCTATTCCGTATCCATCTCCGGATACCACATCGCCGAGGCCGGGGCCAATCCTATCACCCAATGCGCTTTCACCCTGGCTAATGGTTTTTCCTACGTCGAATACTATCTGTCCAGGGGCATGAAAATCGACGCCTTCGCCCCCAGCCTGTCTTTCTTTTTTTCCAACGGCATGGACCCGGAATATTCAGTCATCAACCGGGTCGCCCGCCGTATCTGGGCCGTAACCCTGAGGGATAAATACGGGGCCGATGAACGCTCCCAGAAACTAAAGGCCCACATCCAGACTAGCGGCAGGTCCCTTCACGCCCAGGATATCCAGTTCAATGA
>JAZGHI010000662.1:0-9232 GCA_036480955.1 Candidatus Adiutricales bacterium | reverse complement strand
GAAAACTTCATCAACGATACCAAGACCTGTCTTCAAGGCGTGGACGGCGCAGTGGTCCTGGTGGACGCCGTCGACGTGGTCAAAGTCGGTACCGAACGGGTGTGGGAATTCGCCGAAGACCGGGAATTGGCCCGGGTGGTCTTTGTGAATAAGATGGATCGTGAACGAGCCGATTTTTTCAAGGTCGTAAATGAGCTTTCCGAGGCCTTTGAACTGAAGTGTGTCCCCGTCAATGTCCCCATAGGCGCGGAACACGATTTCAAGGGGATCGTAAATCTATTGGATGAAAAGGCGTATATATACGAGGAAGGCACGGGTAAATTCAACCAGACGGAGGTTCCTGAGGATCTAACAGAGACAGTAGAGAACTGGCGAGAACAACTCATAGAGAACATAGCCGAAACTGATGATGATCTGTTGGAAAAATATCTGGATGCCGGCAAACTCAGCTCGGAGGAGATTAACCAGGGTCTCATAAACGGGGTAAAATCCGGCAGCCTGGCTCCGGTATGCTGCGGGACCGGGACGAAGATGATCGGCATGTCTCATCTGCTGGATTTGATAAACGATGTCCTGCCATCACCTGTGGAGCGAGGTGGTATGTCTGGCGTCAACCCGAAGGACAATACTGAGATCAGCCGTAACCCATCGGCCGATGAGCCGTTTTCCGGTCTGGTAATTAAGACCATCACTGATCCCTTTGCCGGACAGTTGTCTATCCTGAGGGTATTCTCCGGCGCCTTGAAACCGGATTCGACCTTTTTGAACTCGTCCAAAGGGGCAAAAGAACGCTTCGGCCAGCTGCTGATGCTGGAAGGAAAAGCTCAAAAACCAACGGATTCGGCCGTGCCGGGAGACATCGTGGCCATTGCCAAGCTCAAGAAGACGACCACCGGGAATACATTGTGCGATGAGGCCAATCCGATCGTATATCCGGAACCCGAACCGCTCCCGGCTATAGTTTCCTACGCTGTAAAGCCAAAAACCAGAGGCGACGAAGAAAAGATGTTCCCCGCTTTATCCAAGATAATCGAGGAGGACGTCACGCTCAGGCTCTCACGGGACAAACAGACCAAACAAGTCATCCTCTCCGGTATGGGACAGATACATATAGAAGTAACACTGGAAAAGATCCAGCGTAAATTCGGCGTGGAAGTGCAACTTGAAACTCCCAAGATTCCCTATAAAGAAACTATTAAAAGCAAGGCCAGGATTCAAGGCAAATATAAGAAACAGACTGGCGGCCGGGGTCAGTACGGCGACACGTGGCTCGAGCTTGAGCCTCTACCCAAAGGAAACGGCTTCGAGTTTGTGGATAAAATCGTAGGCGGAGCCATCCCCAGGCAGTATATCCCGGCCGTGGAAAAGGGGATAGTTGAGGCCATGGCCGAAGGGGTGATCTCAGGCAATCCGATTGTGGATATCAGGGTATCTCTGGTAGACGGATCGTTCCACAACGTGGATTCTTCGGAAATGGCGTTCAAGATAGCCGGATCCGTGGGTTTCAAGAAAGGATTTCGTGAAAGCAAGCCCACTATACTTGAACCAATCATGCTCCTGACGGTAATCGTTCCGGACGAGTATATGGGGGATATAATTGGCGACTTGAACAGCCGCAGAGGCAAGGTCCAGGGGGTTGATTCAAATGGAGGACGCCAGATAATACGCGCCCACGTTCCCCAGGCCGAGATTCAGGATTACGCTCCAACTTTAAAATCCATTACCGGGGCCAGGGGCTCTTTTAGTATGGAGTTTGACCATTACCAAGAAGTCCCGCCGCATATCATGGAAAACATAGTGGCCGGATACTCGAAGGCAGCCGGAGAATGACCTGGGAATCTGATGTATTCATGCGCAATCCTCATTGCCAGCACTAAAGGCGCGGCCGGAGAAAGGGAGGACACATCCGGTCCTCAGCTTAAAGAACGCCTGTTAAAGGATAATTTCGAGGTCCGCCGGATTTCCGTCCAACCGGATGATATAGACGCTATCGCTGAGCAGATCCGAAGCTGGGTCGATGAAGAGAAAATTGACCTGGTCCTCACATCCGGAGGAACCGGCCTGACTCCAAACGATGTCACTCCCGAGGCTACCCGAATTCTAATCGAACGGGAAGTGCCCGGACTGGCCGAGGCCATACGGGCGGCCGGCAGACCGAAAACTCCCCATGCCGACCTGTCTCGAGGTCTGGCCGGTATCCGCCAACAAAGCCTGATCATAAACCTTCCTGGCAGCCCACGGGGAGCGCTCGAGGGATTGGAGACGGTAATCGCGGCCCTGCCTCACGCCCTGGACAAGATTAAGGGAGACCCTGCCGATTGCGCCTGATCTGTCTTTGGATCAGAAGTTAAGACTTTATCTTTATATCCCCTGTTCGGCCCTTATAATGTCCCAGTACTAGCGGTTTGGCCTGTTACATCTTAAAACCGAAATACCAAATTTTAGCTTGCCCCTGTTTCGGCACTAGGTTATGGTTTAAACATGAAACAGATTGGAATTGTCGTAAAGAAAGCCAATGCCACGGCTCGGACCGCAGCTGAAGAACTGAAGTCCTGGCTGAATGAAAAAGGCCTGCAGGCCCACATTGATGAGCCGGAAATAGATAACAATAACATGAATTCATGTGACCCGGAACCGCCTTCGTCTATCCCCAAAGACGTGGACTTGATCGTCGTGCTCGGAGGGGATGGCACCCTTTTATACGCGTCCAGAGCCCTGGGGCGGACCGGGGCGCCTCTCCTGGGGGTAAACCTGGGCGGCTTAGGCTTTTTAACCGAAATTGGGATGGACGACCTGTATCCAACCCTGGAAAAAGTCCTGGCTGGTGATTTCAAGACCGAAAAAAGGATGACCCTCCTGGTTTCCATATACCGCCAGGGAACACAAATCTCCGAATATGCTGTTTTAAATGACGCGGTCATCAGCAAAGCCGCCATGGCCCGAATACTGGATCTGAAAGTCAGGATCAACAACTTTGATTTAACTTCATATCGAGCCGACGGCTTGATCATATCGACTCCAACCGGGTCCACCGCCTACAATCTTTCAGCCGGAGGGCCCATCGTACATCCGGCTCAGGAAACCATTCTTCTTACGCCCATCTGTCCCTTTAATCTAAGCAATCGGCCTTTAATACTGCCTGAAAGCGTTGAAATTGAGGTGCTGGCCGACCCGAAAGGATCGGATATGATCTTAACGGCTGACGGGCAGGCCTATTGTGACCTGGAGCCCGGGGATAGAATTCTGGCCCGGCGGGCAGATACCAGAATTTCAATAATCAAGAATCCGTATAAAGACTACTTTGAAATCATTAGAACCAAACTTGGCTGGGGGTAAACCGGCGGGCCATGCTCATTAAGGACGTCCACAAAATCCCCACCCTTCTTGCTGCTGACGGCTGCCTGATTAAAGAGATTATTCATCCGCACAACGATCACACCTCAAGGAATATAAGCCTGGCCTTGGCTGAAGTGGCCGCCGGAAAAGCCACCCGGCCTCACAAACTGGCCATGCTCGAACTTTATTTCATCCTCGAAGGAAAGGGTCTGATGCATATCGCGAATGAGACCGCCGAGGTTCGTCCAGGCCAGGCTGTTTATATCCCGCCCCACGAAATACAGTACATTGAAAATATCAGTTCTGAACCGCTACGATTCCTCTGTATCTGCCATCCGGGATACGATCCAGACCAGGACAAGCTTCTATAGCGAGAAGATCGACACAGATATACTATAAAAACAGAATCAGCACCAAGGCCATTTCCCGGTTGTTATAAATTGCGGCGGACGAATGAAATGAACAGTGACGAGCCGATAGAAATCCCCATTACCGATTCTCTGGACCTGCATACATTCCGTCCAAGTGAGTTTAGACCTTTACTTTTTGATTATTTCGAAGCCTGTCTGGAGAAAGGTTTCAGGGAGGTCAGGATTATTCATGGGAAAGGTACCGGCCAATTAAAAACCAGTGTTCTGGCCTACTTGGAAAGATGTGAGTTGGTTGAATCCTTTTCACCGGCCAGCGAGAACCGCGGCGGGTGGGGAGCAACTATAGTGACGCTTAAAAAACTCTAGTGCAAAGGTCCGTAATTATCTGAGCCCTGGTCCGCTCGAGGCAGGAGCGGGCCCAATTCTTTCAAAAGACGGTTGGTGGCCTCTTCAATCCGCTTTAGATCACTTTCGGACACCTCGTCCAACACAACCGAATCCAATGCTCTTTTCAGTTTATTTATTTTTCCGACCAAGGCCGGGTCTCTGAGCGAAGGGTCCAACTGGGTATGGATCTGGATGATAGTCTTTACGCAGGACGACAGGCGTAATTTTTTTATACCAGCATCCATTAAATCTTGCCCAACTCCCGGGAAATTTCGAAAAAGACTCTATAAAACCGTTCATAATCAGCCAAACCTCGATGAAGAATTTTATCATATTTCCGATCGTCATCCAGTGAGATCACCGCGTTGACTGAAAGTTGAAAGGCGCTCATATAATCCAGACTCTGCCAATTTTTACCGAAAAGGGCCAAGAATATCTGCCGCCGGGTTGACATATTCATGGGCTGGAGAATACCGAGAACAGGATGTAGGCCGTCCGTGAAGTTGTCATAGTTTTCGTGCAGTAATACGGCACGAAATTGAGTCATCCTGATTCGATTGAGGGCATCCCGAATGGATTCTGGTATAACCGGAACGTACCCCAGGCCGGTCATAATTTCGGCTAACTTGTCCCGTTCCGGTCCTTCATCGAAACAGATCAGGGCCAGCTTAGCCCCCTCTTCGTAGAACCCTCCCACAGCGGCATCGTCATCGTCGTCGAAATCGGATTCAGCCGGCGGAAGAGGAGCAGCCTCTTCCTGGCTTGGAGCGGACTCCCGCTGTTCCGTAGATTCCAACCCTGCCGGTTCTTCCTCCCCCGGAACCATAAAGGAATTCTTGGACTTGCATTTGGGACAAGTAAAACCGAATTCTTTTCCCGGTACGAGCTTATCGTCAGGCAGATTAATTTTTACATGACAGTTTTCACATTCGACCTTCATTATACCCTCCGAACCCGGTTTATCTTTTGTACCGGCTCTTCTCCCGTTCCCGAGCAATTTCCCCATGCGTTTTGCCGTAACTTTCATCTATGGACAGACCTTCTATATCGGTGGTCTTCTCTCCTTTTTCTGCCTTCTTGGTGTCAATCCCACGCCCGACTATGGCCTTCTTAGAGGCATAAGCCATGGCCGTTTCCTCGGTTATCAGCCCCTGCTCATAAAGACTCAGGATAGACTGATCAAAAGTTTGCATGCCAAAAGCGGTCAAGCTTACTATGGTGTTGTAAAAGGTCCTGTCCTCAGTCTCACTATTCACGATTAAGTCTTTAACCTGTAAATTTGTCCCCATGACCTCGAAAGCCGCCACCCGTTCACCGCCAACCTTAGGCAAGAGGCGCTGGCCTACGACCCAGCGTATAGTGTCGGCCAGACGGGTGCGAATCTGTCGTTCCTCGTCTTTTTCGAACATGCCCAGTATTCGATTGATGGTCTGGCCGGCGTCCACGGTATGTAAAGTAGAAAGGACCAGGTGGCCGGTCTCGGCCGCCGAAAGACCGATGTCCACCGTTTCCCGGTCCCGCATCTCACCCACCAGGATGACTTTGGGAGCCTGCCTTAACGCAGCCCGTAACCCACTGGCAAAGGTATTGAAATCCATCCCCATTTCCCGCTGGTTAAACGTAGCTTTTTTATGCGGGTGGACGTATTCCACCGGGTCTTCCAGGGTGATGATATGAACGGCTTCATTTTCGTTAATCTCGTTAAGTAAAGCCGCGAGAGAGGTGGATTTACCACTGCCGGTCGCTCCGGTTACCAGTATAATCCCGTTTTTCTCCAAGGCCATCTGTTTAAAAGCAGTTGGCAATCCTCGAAGATCGATGGTCGGGATCTTGGTTTCGAGTTTTCTGAGGACCGTGGAATAGCAATTCCTTTGTGAAAAAATGTTACCTCTGAAACGGGCTTTTCCGGGCAGTTGATATGAAAAGTCGCAGGAACCCTCTTTGAGCAAGAGCTCTGTCAGCCGCCGGTCGCTTTCAATCAAATTAAGGGCGAATATTTCCGCCTGAAAGGGTGAAATTTCGTCGATCTGGGGCTTGAAGTCCAAGCCGACTAACTGGCCTGAAGTCTCAACCTGGAATTTTTTATTCACCGTTATGTTCAAGTCAGAGACGTTACTGTGTGACTCAAGCATCTTACTTAAAATATAATCTACCTGTGACTTCTGCATGGCCGACCTCCCTGGGTCTTAGTTTAAGCATCCGTAAAATCATCCGGAGCCTGGGTCAAAAACTGCCTGAATTTAGACTTGTCGATACACTTGTTGTAGGCATCGTCGGGGTCGATTCGTCCGGCGTTCAGATGTTCTATAATGGCGTCATCCAGGGACATCATTCCGAACTTCTTCCCGGTCTGTATGACTGAAGGAATCTGGAAAGTCTTGGCCTCCCTTATCAGGTTGCGGACAGCCGGTGTAGCCAGCATGATTTCCGCTGCCACGCAGCGTCCCTTTTTATCTATCCGCTTAAACAAGGTCTGGGCCACAACCGCGCGCAGTCCATCCGCCAGGGATGAACGTATCTGCGACTGCTGTTCGGCTGGAAACTGCTCGATGAGACGGTCCACCGTTTTGGCCGCGCTGGTGGTGTGCAGGGTACCGAAAACCAGATGGCCTGTATTGGCCGCTTCAATGGCCAGGGCGCTGGTTTCCAGGTCGCGCATCTCACCGACCATTATAATATCCGGGTCCTCACGCAAGGCCCCCCGGAGGGCGGCCGCGAACGACTTGGTATGGGTACCTACTTCCCGATGGTTCACCAAACAATTCACGCTCAGATGGACGAACTCGAGAGGATCCTCGATAGTCAATATATGGTCCTTACGAACGTGATTACACTCGTGAATTATGGCCGCCAGGGTGGTCGACTTACCGCTTCCGGTCGGTCCGGTGACCAGGACCAGCCCCTTAGGCAGGGTCGCCAGCTTTTTAAGAACCGGGGGCAGCCCCAGTTGTTCGGTGGTCTGTATCTCACTGGGGATCTCGCGGAAAACCGCGCCCACGCCCAAATTCTGGTTAAAAAAGTTAGCCCGGTAACGGCTCAATCCGGGAATTTCATAAGCGAAATCCACGTCACCCGTTTCCTCGAAGATCTTGATCTTTTCCTCCGGGGTAATCTCATAGAGCATCTTTTTCAATTCCTCATCCTCGAGCAACTTATAATTTATTCGCTCCATCTCGCCCCGAATTCGTAAAATAGGTTTACTGCCTGTCACTAAATGCAGATCAGAAGCTCCTTTTTCGTTCATAAGCTTAAAAAACGCGTCTATCTGTGCCATCTTATAAATCCTCCTTAAAAAAACCGGAATTTATCGCCAAAATCCGTCCGCGTCCCGGTGCATGTCAATAGATTCGATACGCCCTTTTGAATTGATGTAAGAATTGCTAAACCAATTGATTACGCTGAGAAGAAGGGCTCCCAACACCGCCGGCCAGAAGCCGTTGACATGAAAGCCTTTAAGGACCAGCGAAACCAGCATGAGCATAATCCCGTTCACTACGAATAGAAACAAACCAAGGGTAAGTATAGTCAAGGGCAGGGTCAGTATGATGAGAACCGGCCTGACGATAGCGTTGAGCACGCCCAGGAAGAGCGCGGCTATAAGAGCGTAGAAAAAACCCTGCACCTCGATTCCCGGAACAATATAGCTTATGATTAATAAGGAAACTGCGCTTATTAACCAGCGAAATAATAATCCGTTCACAAACCCGCCTTATAAAGCTGAGGATGAATATTTCAACTTCATCCCTCGAACTGGAGCCGGACCAGCTCCAAAGAGGTTAAAATTTGCTGCATTAAACTCTCCTCGCAGAAAGCCGCAGGATTTGAAATTTGTTCACTGGTTTACTTTCCTCTAGCTTTTTCACAAAGGGAGATAAAATTCAATCGAATCCGCTGGACGCAACAAAGCACAAGTATTTAAGCTGTGGGAAACGAACCTTTTCAGAAAAGACCCTCCAGGCCGCTTAAAAAAAGATTCTTTTCAATTTAAATCTACCTGGGAGCCATCCGTATGGCGCCATCCAGGCGAATGGTTTCACCATTCAGCATGGAATTTTCCACGATCTGTTTGGCCAGTATAGCGTATTCCTTCGGCCAGCCGAATCTATAAGGGAAAGGAGCCGCCAATCTAAGAGACTCTTTCATTTCACCGGGCATAAACTGGGTCAGGCCTGTCTCGAACAATCCCGGAGCGATAGTACAGCAACGGACTCCAGAGCGCCCCATGTCGCGGGCAATGGTCAGGGTCATACCCACCACACCGGCTTTGGAGGCCGAGTAGGCCGCCTGACCGATCTGGCCGTCCTGAAAGGCCACTGAGGCCGTATTTACTATCACCCCCCGCTCGCCATCTTCATTGGGCTCGTTATCCTGCATGTGAAAGGCGGATAGACGTATAAAATCGAACGTCCCTATCAAATTTATATCAATAATTCTTTTAAAAGCGTCCAGATCATGTGGGCCATCCCGGCCGACTGTCTTCATGGGCAGACCAGTACCGGCGCAATTTATCAGTATGTGCATGGCCTTAAACTGATCCATGGTGGCCTTTACTGAGGCCTGAACCTGTTCGGTATTGGTCACATCCACCAGTTCAAAGGCTGCCCGTTCTCCTAATTCGGCAGTGACTGCTTTTCCTTTTTCTTCATTCATATCAACTATCATCACATTAGCCCCGGCAGCGTGAAGTATTTTTGCCGTCGCCTCGCCCAGGCCGCTTGCGCCGCCAGTGACTATTGCCGTTTTACCGCTAATTTCCATGGATATTTCCTCCTGCTTCAAATTTTATTAATGGAATCTGTCCCTATTTCAGACATCTGCCGTGCTGTTTTTCGATATTTTTTGATCAGAGAAACGAATTTCACCGGTCTTTTATCCTGAATCAGTGGGCTTATCATGACATTTTTACGGCGCAATTTCAAGGAATATGTAAACGGGAGGCACACAGTCCGCAGCCATTTACGGGTAGAAAACAGACGGTTTCATAATTTCACCGGAACGGTCCGGCGCAGTTCGATTCGATTCAGATCCAGTTTAACATCATGGGCTACAATTTCAACACCACTTTCCGCCGCCTTTCTGAGTGTCCGGCCGAAGTCTGGATCAAGGTGATCAGCCGGCCTGAAAGACGCGGCGTCGGT
>JAZGHI010000661.1:0-4207 GCA_036480955.1 Candidatus Adiutricales bacterium | reverse complement strand
CTTATTACGCTCATCTGAGATGCTCATAAAAATTTTACCAGTGACTCGGAATTCCTTGTTTCAGACAATTTTTTACTCAATAATCAATGGTCATGGTAAAAATTCAGGCTCGACGGGAGTATTTCATAATAGTTAGACAGGGCTTTAAACAATCAACAGGAGGAGCGATAGATGATTAAATTCGGTAAAGGGAACTTACGAGTACCGGAATGGTCCAGACCAGTTTTTATGGTGGCCGGAGGATGCACGCCCTTTAAAAAGTATTTTCCTGAATACAAGCTGGAAGAACTGGTCATGATGGCCTACCGGATGATGCTCGAGGAAAACGAGCTGAAAATGTCGCCCAAGGAGATCAAGGAGAACATCCAGTTCGCGGCTTACGGCGAATTCGCGGACCACTTCCAGGACCAGCTTCTTTGCGAGGCCAAAGTCCACGACTACCTCGGATTGGACCCCATGTACAACGTCGGCCTGAAAACCGGCGGGGCCACGGGTGGTTCAGCCATTCTGATCGGGTCCATGGCCATTGCCAGCGGATACGCCGACTGCGTTCTCGTGGCGGGTTGGGAACGAATGGACGAGGTGGATACACGGACCGGAAATTTCTATATTTCCACGGCGGCCTGCAAGGATTTCGAGACCCGCCTGGGCCGCATCTACTCCTCGTATTACGCCCCCATGGCCAACCGTTTCTCCTGGGCCTACGATTTAAGCGAGGTTACCCGGGCTAAGGTGGCGGTCAAGAATCGCGGGTATGCCATGAGCAATCCCAACGCACAACAGCCCGGATTCCACACCGTGGAGGAGGTGCTGGACTCCCCTATCAGCGCCTATCCGCTCCGTTTTCTGGAGTGCTGCGCCATGACGGCCGGGGCATCGGCGGCCCTGTTATGCAGTGAAGAGATGGCCTATAAACTTAGTGATAATCCTTGCCAGTTGTTCATAGCCGGCGGCACCCACACCCTTCGAGTAGCCGACCGCCGCCCTATGGAAATCCCTTTACTGCCGAATGAGGCCCCGGATGAATACGACGAGCTTCTTAAAAATAATCCCCGGTGGCCCGGTTTTGAATCCTTTTTAGCCGCCCGTTTCGCGGCCTACCTGACCTACCGCATGGCCGGGATCCAGGACCCTCTCGAAGATTTCGACCTGGTGGAACTGCACGACGCCTTCACCATCAGCGATATTCAGACTTACGGTGACATCGGCCTGAGACCTTACGGGCGGGAACCTGAGTACATAGAAAGTGGAGACGCTTACTATGAGGGTAAATGTCCGGCCAATCTTTCCGGGGGCTTGCTTGGAACCATGCACGCCGTGGGCGCCACCGGTATCTGGCAGGCCGCCGAATGTCTGTGGCAGATTCAAAACAGATACGATTTTTTTCACGGTCACCAGAAATGGTGGAAGCGGGCCGGTAAAGAGAAACCGGCGGGCTGGAAGAGCCTGCAGGTCGAAGACGCCAGACAAGCCTTGTGGATCAGCCATGCCGGTGTGGGTTCACACATTACAGCGGGCGTTCTGCGGCGGGCCTGGTAAAAAAAAGGAGGATGGAAAAATGGCGAAAATTCATGATAGCGCGGCTACGACTGAATATATAGGCACCCCCCTGGCTCTGCATGATGATGATCCGGCCTGGGTAGTAAAGTGGCCCCGGTCGATCACTCATCAGCACACATACGGCCAGCTCACTCCCTTCTTCAAAGGCCTGACCGAGGGTAAACTCATGGCCACAAGATGCACCAATCCTGAATGCCCTGAAAAAAATACCTGGCTGCCGCCCAGGGCCGACTGTCCGGACTGTTACGCCAAGATGGAGTGGATTGAAGCGTTAACCGAGGGTGAAATCTATGCCTACACCATGGTGGATTACGCTGGAATCGGGGTCGAGATGAAGACACCTTACTGGCAGATCGACGTTCAAATCGAAGGCGTGGATACCATCTTCAAAGGATATCTTCTCCACGGGAAAGCGGAGATAGGGATGAAAGTCAAGGCCCAGTTCAGGACCGAGAATCCCTCACATACCATCCTCGATATATGCTGGGTTCCGGTAGATTAATCAGGCGGCACACGTCGTTTGAGCGAGGAAAATGAGATGGATTTTGCAATAACCACGGAGCAGGAAATCCTTCGTAATGCTGTCAGGGACTTTGCCGAAAAAGAAATTCGGCCTATCGCGGCCGAAATGGACGAGAAGGAAGAGTTCAACCTCGAAACCTGCCGGGCCATGGGCGAACTGGGACTTTTCGGCATGATTGTCTCCCCTGATTACGGCGGTCAGGGTATGGATTACGTTTCATACATCATGGCTGTGGAGGAGATCGCCCGGGTGGACGGCTCACACGCCGCTACTATCGCCGCCGCGAATTCTCTTGGCATTGGCCCCATCTACTATTATGGCTCGGAAGGCCAGAAAAGAAAGTATTTACCCGGTCTCTGCTCCGGGAAGAGTTTATGGGGCTTCGGCCTGACCGAACCCAACGCCGGTTCGGACGCCGGTGGAATCAGGACCTCAGCCGTTCAGGATGGCGACCAGTGGGTGATCAACGGATCAAAAATTTTCATCACTAACGCCAGCAGTCCCATCTCGGCCGGAGTAACCATCATGGCCCGGACGGGAATTCTGGAAGACGGCCGGCCCGAATTATCCTGCATCCTTGTCGAGCGGGACGCCCCCGGATTCGAGGCCAGGGAGATGCGCGGCAAAATGATGTGGCGAGGGTCGAATACTGCGGAACTTTATTTCGAGGAATGCCGCGTACCCATGAATAATCTGCTCGGGGAACAAAGTAAAGGCTTCCAGCAGATGCTGGAAACCCTGGACGCTGGAAGGCTTTCGATTGGGGCCATGGGCGTGGGCGGGGCCCAGGGAGCCTTTGACCTGGCCCTGAGTTACTCCAAAGAAAGAGTGCAGTTCAACCGGCCCATAAGCTCTTTCCAGATCAATGCCTTTAAACTGGCCGATATGGCCCTCGAAACAGAAGCGGCTCGGCTTCTCCTGTATAAGGCCTGTTGGCTCAAAGACCAGTCCAAACCGTTCGGTAAATTGGCGGCCATGGCCAAACTTTACGCTTCAGAGGTGATGGGACGGGTGGTGAATGAAGCGGTTCAGCTTCACGGCGGCTATGGCTTGATGAAGGAATACAACATAGAGCGTTTTTACCGGGACCAGAAACTGCTCACCATCGGTGAAGGCACCAGCGAGATTCAGCGTCTGGTCATCGCCAGGCATATAGGGGCCATTTGACCGGGAAAAAAGTAGGGGCGGGTTTCAACCCCCCGTAGCTTGTGATTATCTTTATCCGCTCTTGTCTTACAGCTCGATATCTCGCAAATCCGGATCAATGATAAGGGTTGGTTCGGTCAAGGCCTGAACCTCCTCCGCGGACCAGCCTGGCGCTGTTTCTTTGAGAACCAGGCCCTGTTCAGTCACGTCTATGACCGCGATATCAGTAAAAATCATGTCCACGCAGCCCTTGGCCGTAAGGGGGTAGGTGCATTCCTTGAGGATCCTCGGCTCTTCTTCCTTGGTTACATGCTCCATGGCCGCGATAACCCTTTTTGCCCCGACGGCCAGGTCCATGCCTCCGCCGATGGTATTGCTCGGATCTCCGGGGAGTGACCAGTTGGCCAGATCGCCTTTTTCCGACACCTGAAAGGCTCCCAGGACGGTGATATCCAGGCGGCCGCCCCGAATAAGGTCGAAGGAGACGTCCATGTCGAAGAAGGACATCCCTTCCCTGTAAGTGAAAAATCTGCCCCCGGCGTCGACGTATTTTACGTCCGCTTTATCGATCTCATCCTCGAGGATAACCGGTCCGTAACCTAGTACCCCGTTCTCTGAATGAAACATGACGTTCCGGCCCTCGGGGATAAACAACGCACAGAGATTGGGGATACCGACTCCGAGGTTTACGTAGTCTCCGTCCTGAAACTCCTTAGCTACTCTCAAGGCGATGATTTCCTCAGTAAGCTTCTCAGCAGGCATTACTCCTCCTCCTTGTCCGCGCCCAGGATAAGTTCTCTCAACCAATCAACGGAGAGTAGTTCCTGGAGTTTTTTGTTCGAGAATTCATAGCTTCCGAATCCTCCATCCGGTATTTTAACAATGCGGTCCACATAGGCCGCCGGGGTGACGACTGCTTCCGGGTCCAGTTCGCCCGGCTCGACTATCTCATCGACTTCGGCAATGACCACGTCCGAG
>JAZGHI010000660.1:0-2701 GCA_036480955.1 Candidatus Adiutricales bacterium | reverse complement strand
TTTTCATGGTTCTTTCGCCGGCGCTGACTCTTTTGCTGAATGGCCCAAGTGGAACACCACCTTACACCAGCAGATGTACTACCGCTGGCTGGAACGGGCCTACAAGGGAGGGTTGCGGTTGATGGTCATGCTGGGAGTAAACAACGAGGTCATCTGTGGGCTGCCCCTAATCAGGAAAAGAGTTGTTGGCGGGACTCTGCTTAACCCGGAAGTTAATTGTGATGACATGTACACGGTGGACGAGCAGCTCGAAGAAGTTAAGGAAATGGAAAGGTTCATCGACAGGGAAAATGACGGGATGGAAGACGGCGACGGCTGGTACCGCATCGTGAGATCGCCCCATGAGGCCAGGAAGGCCATCCGTGAAGGCAAGATGGCCGTGGTGCTGGGCATTGAAGTAGACGGGCTTTTCGGTTGTGAAAGACCCGGTAATTGCGAACCAGCCCGGATCAGCTCGGAGCTTAACCGGTACTTCGATATGGGCGTGCGCCATCTGTTCCCGATTCATCTATACAATAACGAATTTGGCGGTTCAGCCATATACAACGAACTGTGGCCTTATGTCAGTCCGCTGGCCACTGGCATGCTTATGCCGGTGATGGACTGCGAAATTGTTAAACAACTTTTTTTAGAAGGGCCCCTGATGTGGGAGACGGCGGTTTATGAATTCAAGGTTAGCGGTATGGAAGAAATCGTATCGTTTCTTGAAGCTATCGGGCTTAACATCCCGATCTTTGATGAAACTACCACCGGCCACTGCAATTATTACGGTCTGACGGATGACGGCGAGTATGCCGTTAATGCGATGATGGATAAAAAAATGATCATTGACGCCGATCATATGTCTCTGCCCGTCCTTGACGAGGTGCTGGGGATAGCCATTGAAAGAGATTATCCGCTAATTTCCGGGCACTCGTTTCTGCACGAAAGGCCATTGACGGAAGAAGGCAAGGCCAGTCCGCCATCTGAAGGGCATAGAACCGCTTGGCAGATCGAAATTATTCGTGATCTGGGCGGTATTGTCGCACCTCTCAATCCCCGTATGTCCGGAAGCACGACCCGCGATTACGTCCATATGTATAGGTATATTGTGGACAAGATGAAAAAAGGTGATGATGACCGGTACCCCGGAATCGCCTTCGCCACCGACTGGGGAGCCATGTTTCTACAGACCGCCCCGAGGTGCTTGAATGCTGAAGATTGCAATGTGGTCTCTTCTCCGGACTGCAAACCGTATGATTCCTACAACTGCCCACCTGGTAGTGCAGCGGACTGCTTAACTTTTAATAAGGATGAATATCCGATTGCCGGCTGTGAGGGAAAAGATTTCCCCCGGCTTGATTATGGTTGGGATTGGAACGGAGATGGCGTTGAAGATGGTTTTGAGGCCGTTGGCGTGGAAGGACGGTTCTGGAAGCAGCGGACAGGAAGCAGGGTATTCGACTTTAATAAAGACGGCCTGGCGCATGTGGGACTGCTTCCCGATTTCATCAAGGACCTTACCAATGTGGGCTTGACTGAAGACGATCTTGAGCCTCTCTTCCACTCGGCTGAGGCCTACATCCGCATGTGGGAGAAGATCCATGGTGGGCCACCGAAAATAACGCCGGTCATCTATGGAATTGAAGGGGATAATGGGTGGTATGTCTCGGATGTCACCGTGGAGTGGGAGATCGAGTCGGAAGCGCCAATCCTTGAAATGGACGGCTGCGATGAAATCACCATCGACTACGATACCGATGGCGTCCTGCTGACCTGTTTTGCAGCGTCCGATGGCGGTGAGACCGAAGCAAGCGTACTGATCAAGCGAGATACAGTGCCGCCAGAGGCGGCCTGCTTGGCGGAACCAGCGGAGCTGTGGCCGCCGAACCGGAAAATGGTGCCGGTAACGGTTGACACCAGCTGTACCGACGCTCTCTCCGGACCAGCGGATATGCTGGTAACAACGGCCACGAGCAGCGAACCGGACACTGGTTCGGGAAAAGGTGACCGTCCAAATGATATGCAGGGTTTCACGCTAAACTCGTCCGCTACAAGTGGCGAACTGCGCTCTGAACGAATGGGGCGCGGACCGGGCCGGCAGTACACCCTGGGCTACACCTGTTTTGACATGGCTGGTAATTCTTCAAACTGTGTAACCTTTGTAACGGTGCCACATGATCAGGGTACCACACATCAGGTGAAACAGGGTACGGCCAGTGAAATCACTTTGGGCGCCATTGACACGTATGATGATCCCCTGGCCGTTTCCATGGTCATACCGCCGGGGAACAGTGCGTTATCCATAAGCGGCAATATCGTCGCCTACACGTCGGACCCGGGTTATACCGGGGCGGACAACTTCACCCGGAAGGCCAACGACGGGCAGGAAGACTTCAACGCGGCCACAGCGAGTCTGAAAGCCCAGGCATTCACAGAAGATGGCGATGGCGGAGGAGGAGGATGCTTCCTCATGAGCCTGATGCCGTAAAATAGGGGAGGTGCTGCTCCTTATTGAAGGCGTGTTTTAATTAAGGATTGTCGGATGTATTTATATTAAAGTCCAGAGATTTTGGGGTTTAATAAATATAAAAATAAAAATAGCCGGTTACAGGAACCCTTTTTCCTCGTTCCAGGCGCGGGCCTCATCTATCATAGCGTAGTAATTTTCTATCTTACAGTAGTTGGTAACCGAATTTCCAGACCCCAGCGCGAAACCGCC
>JAZGHI010000659.1:0-4117 GCA_036480955.1 Candidatus Adiutricales bacterium | reverse complement strand
CCAAAGCGTGTCAGATGATTAAGGAATTCAGCTGAATGGAGCAGGGGGGCGCCGGGATCGGCGAGCCCTCGTACATTAGCTGAAGTTGACCTAGATATTGAAACCTGGAATTGACAGCCGGAAAGAAGAACGCGGAAGCCATCTGTACGTTTTGACCGCCGATTTCCATGGTTCCGGTGTTTTTTGAAGGCAGTGAGCCGCTTCTGCCCGGAATCCGGGGAACCTGCCGGTAAATCACTCGCAACAATAATCTGTTAAGGAGACCATATGAAAGCTTTGCGACTTATCTCCTTCTGCCTCAGCGCGTCGCTGCTCATCTTTTTACCGTCCGTGAACGCGGGAGCCGCGGATTTCTCCGGCCGGGCGAGCACGGTTTTGGAATGGTTTTCTGTACCTGAAGGGGGTAACGCGGTCCCCTTATATCAATATCTGTCGCTCAATATTGACGAAATCACCGACACCGGTCTCCTCTTCCGAGGTTACGGGCGTTTGGCCGGCGACACGCGCAACAAGATCGACATTGATAGCCGGCTTTATACGGCCTACCTGGAAAATAAGGGCTTGTTTAACAGCAGGTTGGACTTCAGGCTCGGTCGAAGCTTTGTAGTAACTACCGCGGGTGCTTCCTTGATGGATGGGCTTGCCCTGAAAATAAACGATATCGGTCCCCTGGATTTTCGAGTCTTTGGGGGTGGCGACGTTAAATACCACGAGATTTATTCCACCGGAGACCTGCTAGTCGGATTTGAGGCGGCTGGCCGTTTTTTTAACAGCCTGGATTTGAATTTGTCATATCTCCAGAAGTGGAATAATAATGACTTGGCCAATAGGTTGTTCGGTTTTGATGCAGCTTACGAATATAAGAATCTGGTGAACTTATATACTGAAATTCAATACAGCCTTTTAGACAGAAAAATAACCTACTTTCTGGGTGGTCTGCAATACTATCCGCACTTGAAATGGGTCTTCGACCTGGATTACCTTTATTCACTGCCGGTTTTTTCAGCGACCTCTATTTACTCCGTTTTTGCGGCCAAACAGTATCAAGCGGTAACGGTTGAATTGGGTTATTTCATTCTTCCGGAGCTGAAGGCCTATTTCCGTTTCACACGGGAGATGTATCCTGAGTTCGCGGACGCCAATGTCTTTGAGTTTGGGGTGAACATGATCCAGCATAAGAATTTTTCCGGTTATCTGGCCGGCACCGTTCGGTCGACAAAAGAAGGGCAGGATTTAGCCGGCGCCAAGGTCCGGTTCGCGTACTGGTTCACTGAATACATGCAAACAGGTGTCGGTGTACACCTAGATGTATTTGAGCGCCGTATCGAAGAAAGCGATGATACCACGAGCCATCGTTTATGGGTTGATTTCAGTGTTTTTCCAACAAAAAGCGTCAGTGTTCAGGCTATTTTGGAATTGGTCGATAGCGCTCTTTGGAAAAGGTATACCCGAACCCATATTCGCCTGAATGTTCGCTTTTAGCAAAGGGAGGCAAAAAATGATTCGCTCGTTAAGGTGTCTGATTGGGATATTAGCTATTATCACTCTCGCGGGGACACTGGCTTATGCAGATGATTTTAATATGTCAGAACATGTTCTTATTTTGGAGGATGAACCATGCTCCGTCTGTCACGGGGAAGAGCCTAAAAAGATCACACCCGAACCGACGGTCTGCGAGGATTGCCATGACCAAGGACATTTTAATAAGGTGAAGTTACCCGCTCTCAAGACTCACGGGCCGGTTTGGCCTCTTAAACATCGGACGGCGGCTAAGCTTAAAACCCCTGATTGCTCATCCTGCCACGCGCAACGTTGGTGTCTGGATTGTCATGAAGCCGGATTTGCCTCTGATCAGGGAAAGTTTGGCAACAGTCGGGCTAATGTCCATCGGTCCGACTTTCAGGTGACCCATCCCATAGCCGCCCGGACAGATCCCCAGCTTTGTACCAGCTGTCACGCTGAGGTTGAATTCTGCGCGGACTGCCACAATCGGTTCACGTCCGCTGATCTGGCGCTCACATCCCATCGACGTGGCTTTAGAGATATTAACATCGGTTCCGGAGGGCTTGCTCACAGGGACTTTAAGCCAAGTACCTGCGTAAATTGCCATCCTAATTCGGTCCTGCCCGCTCATGAGTGGTCCAGAGACCATGCCAGGGAGGCGCGTAAAAATCTTGTGACCTGCCAAAGCTGTCATCCCCAGGGTAATACTTGTCTGACCTGCCATAGTACCTTGACCGGACTGGGAATAAATCCTCACCCGGATGGTTGGGGTAAGATTAAGGGTGGGCTTGAAAAGGCAACCAACGGCCGGACCTGTAGAAAATGCCATTAAATCTTTCAATGTTGGGCGGAATGCGGCAAGGAGAGAATAATGTTTAAGATAAACTGGGTTATAATTGCCATGGCGATTCTATTGACGGCCACTTTTTTGGGTTGTGGGGGCGGCCTCAATCCCAATGAAGAGGAAACCATAGGCAACGACGGTCCAGCGGTGACAACATCATTTACCGGCTCTTCAATCTGTTCTGCCTGCCATACGGCTATTTATAATACAGTTGTAAATTCCGGTCATTTCTACAAGCTGAATAAGGTCATAAATGATCAGATTCCAATGTATCCTTTTAGCGATCTTACCGGGGCACTGGAACGAATCACCGATGAGGATAGCGTGACAGACAACTCCTTGGGAACTCCGTCCTCTTATGCCGATATTAGTTACGTCATTGGCGGGTATGGCTGGAAGGCTCGCTGGATTGACAAAGACGGTTACATCATTACCGGCAGCCAGGTCCAATATAACCTGGAAAACCAGACTATGGCGGCCTACCATGATGGAGAAGCAGATAAGCCTTACAATTGCGGTAACTGTCATACCACGGGTTGGCGGCATTATGACGCCACTCTGAATAATAACCGCCAGGATGATCTGCCTGGTATGGCCGGTACCTTCATTGAGCCGGGCATACGGTGTGAATCCTGTCACGGCGCGGGCTTGCAGCATGCGTTGACCGGGGATAAATCCTTCATAACCAGAGTCGCTTCAGCCAGGAGGACAAGCGATTTCCTGGCCGATGACCTGGCCTTTGATCGAGCCGTGGCATGCAGTGAATGCCATACTCGTGACGGTGAAAAGGATTATCCGACCTATGTCAGCGCGGCTGAAAACGCGGGCTTCAGTGACGGTGGGGCAAACGAAGGTGGGCGCATCGCCGCGAGCAATGAGCTGATCAGGCATCATGAACAGTATGATGAATTTCTGGGCTTAAATCCCGATAACATTGCCGCCAACGGCACTGGCGTGCATTACATTCAAGGCCTGACCTGTATCTCCTGCCATGACCCACATTCCACGGTTAAATATCAGGCCATCAGCGGGGATTCACCTGGGATTAAGACTGATTGCGAAATCTGTCATACAAATGTGACTTTTTCGCCAGGTTTACACGGCTCACTTTTAGTAGCGCCAAATGGGTGCGTGGATTGTCACATGCCGAAAATGGTCAAATCGGCTGTCACGACGGATGGCGCTATCGGGGCTTCGGTTTTCGGAGATATCCGGACCCATATTTTCAAAATAGATCTTAGTAAGGATCCAGACACGCAGCAATTCACTGCTGATGGGAAATATGCTTATCCTTGGATCACCAAAAAATTCGTTTGCGGCCAATGCCATGCTGACCCGGACGCAAAAATTACTTCTTTGGTAGTGAACTATAACGGGAGAATTAATTAAGGTTACCTCTATCAGACGCCCGACCTGCCCCATGTTAATGTCTGTCCAGAAATGATGATAATTTTTTACCGAAGGTAAATAAATGTTCATAATTTTTTACCGAAGGTAAATAAATGTCTATAATTTTTTTCGTCCAACAAAGAGATTGGGGAAAATAACCATTTCCGGACGGGCACTAACTATACTGCCGGACGACGCGATTTACTGGCTTCGTTCATCATAGGGAGAACTTTGTGTCAAATTCGGATATCTGCTTTCTGACCGCTACGGAAATAAGGGAACTTATTCAGACCAAAAAATTATCCGTGCGAGAGGTGATGGAGGCTCACCTTGACCAGATTGACCGTATCAATCCGAAAGTAAACGCCATCGTGACTCTCC
>JAZGHI010000658.1:0-5145 GCA_036480955.1 Candidatus Adiutricales bacterium | reverse complement strand
AAAGAACGCCAGTACCCTTTTCAGTTTTTCACCGAAGCCTCGGTCAACCTGGCTGATGACCAGGAGCTTATGGACCTTATGACCGCGGCAGGATTTAATTGTGTATTTTTGGGTATTGAAACCCCGGTTGAAGAATCATTAGCCGAGTGCGGCAAGACCCAAAACCAGAAACGTGATCTTATTGAAGCCGTTCAAACCATTCAAAAGAATGGGCTGCAAGTTCAAGGGGGCTTTATTGTCGGCTTTGACAACGATCCCCCTGATATTTTCGATCAGCAAATAAATTTCATTCAAGAGAGCGGGATTGTGACCGCCATGGTGGGACTGCTTTCAGCTATCCCCGGGACCAGACTTTACCAACGGCTGCAGAAAGAAGACAGAATCATCGATACCGATTCAATAGGTAATAACTGTGATAATGACGCCCTGAATTTCATCCCGGCCATGGATAGAGAAACGCTTTTATCCGGGTATGGGCGGCTGGTAAAGACCATTTATGAGCCTCGGGCTTACTATGAACGCGTGCGTGTGTTTTTGGCCAATTATAATCCCAAAAAGAAGGGCGGACAGTTCCAACTTATCCAGATTTATGCCTTCTTCATGGCTCTGTGGCATCTGGGGATCAAAGACAATACCTCCACCAAGCGGCTTTTTTGGCGCTTAATCTTCCATACTCTAAGGAGCAAGCCGAAACTCCTGGCTCATGCCGTGGTTTTTTCAGTATACGGTCTCCACTTCCGCCGGGTTTTAAGCGAATCTACCGAAAAGTAAATTCCGTTCTTCCATAAATTTCCATTTCATGGGGCAGGGTATAGCCGGATGGCGAGGCATTCCGGCCTGGCCTGAATAGGAACTATTTGCTTAGCCTGCCGTTCCTGTTTTTTTTCAATACTTGTGCTTGTCCATTTTTCTGGCTTTGCGTTTAAAACCGATTTATAATAAAATCATTTAAACATGAAATCCCCGTGGAGAGCCGATAGATAATTGCAAAGAACTCGATAAACCTCGGGGAATCAAGCTCAAACAGCTCATTACCACCCAACGTTTCCAGGAATCCAGGAATGAAGGATTATTACCGCGTTCTGACCGTCACTCCAAATGCCAGCTCACTGGAAATTACCAAGGCCTATCGCATACTAGCCTTTCAACACCATCCGGACCTGAATGATGAGGAGGGCAGTGGAATGCAGGAGATTAATGAGGCCTACTCCGTCCTCTCCAATCCTGACCGCAGAGATAAGTATGACCGTAATTTAGCCGCGAGTTCCTTCGCCAAAAAACGGACTGCCAAGACAGCTTGGGGACAATTCAATCCACGCGCGAAAGGCCACCTGGGAGCTATGGTCTTGAACCGATCGGCCGGGCTGAAACAAATACCTGCCCTGATGGAGATCATCGCTCAGGAGGATAATCCGGTGACTTGGTTTGCGGTTAAAGATTTATTGGTTTGCTATGGCCGCAAGGCGGCATTTTACCTGCAGTCCTATCTGACACACAAACACGAGCGGGTCAGGTACTTTGCTCTATTGGCCATAAACGAAATAGGTCACTGGCCTTCTGAACACCGATTGGCGGCTCTTTTAAACGATTCCTCATCAAAGGTGAGGATAGAGGCCGTTCAAGCCCTGGGTGCATCGGGGGCCCAAAACACAATCCCCCAATTGAAAAATGCGCTGAAAGACAAGTCCTTGGGCGTTCGCTTGACCGTTGTCGAAGCCTTGTCGGGATTGGGTGGTCCTGTTGCGGCCATGGCCTTGATCAGGGGTCTCGAGGACCCAAAAGCCCGAGTTCGAGTGGCCGTGGCCCATGCGCTGGGTAATTTGGGGCAGCCCGATACGACTGCTTACCTGACCCTGGCCTTAAGTGATGAAAATCCTTTCGTTTGCCGGGCTGCTCGGCAGGCCCTGCATCGTCTTAGATCTATTTAGCGAAAAATCTGCCTGGCAAACATTGCCGCCTCTAAAAAAAAGATGGCCCGAATCCTGCCCCATTCGACAATCGAGATGAAGGATTTTTCACTTAATTACGTGCCGTTTACGGCCAGGGGAAGTGATTATGTCTAGGCTGAAAGTGAATGGCGCATTAACCGCAACACGCTCAAGTTCGCCATATAGCTTTGATAGCAGTATAAAAGATGAACCGGAGAAAAGTATATTAATTGGTATAGGTGGTTATCTGAACAACTAATCCGGTGTTTGAGACTCCGCTCTGCATTTTTTTACTTTGTAATGCAGGAGTTCTCCCGAGAGGAACAGGGCACTCTCCACAATGGTATACCCTGTCCTTAGCCGCGCTCTGATAGAGTGGATGTCCAACCAGACTAGATCTTCGTTTTGAACGATTGACCTGCATGGCCATATCATGATTCTGGTGGCAGGCTTTTCTAGTGATCCTGGCTTTCAAAGCCTCACAATAGAACATTTCGTGGTTGGCCAACCATTCCTCAGGATCCAGTGTCTGGACTGATAAAGCGAGCTTCTTTTTCGATTTATTCTTATGATCAATGAAAAGCCAACCCCAGTTCTTCCCGCTCAGGATTCTCGTGATTGTCGCTTTTCCGACGCCGAATTCGCTGGCTAAATCCCTATGGGAAACCCCGCCTTTGCTGTATTTATGGCGGATGGCTATGACCTGCTTTTCTTTAAGTTTTGACGTAGGGTTCATAGAGCCTTTACGGCTGTTTTTCTGTTTTGTATTGTATTTCATGTCGCCCCTTGAAATTATATAATTAGACCAGGCGGGGAAAAGAGTAATAAAACCGGATTGTAAGATATTTCGCCCCTTCAGAATCTATCTCTTTGTTTTTCGATAGAGATAAATATCTGACCACTGGTCAGGTATATAAGTAAACTCTAAAATTACAAATTTGTCAACAGGGAAACAAATAAATTTGGAGTAGGTCCACCGAAAGTATACCAGAGAGGACATGGCATTTTATCCAACGATATTAACCGATTATAGGCTGAATCCCTTATTTGCCACTAGACCGGCGGATTCTTGGGATTCAAGTAATTTAAACTAATACCGGCGCTGAAACTATGGCCTATATAAGCATTTTTTTAACTTGTGCCGGCCTTACGCTCAAGCCATAACCCGGGTTGACATAACAGGGTATACCCTGTATGTTTCTTTGACCGAAATTGGGCAAATTGAGAGGATATAAGGACCACTAGTTGACCGCGAATACGATATTTTCGGGGTATTTTAGGGGACGCAAAGATCGAATCTGTCCAAAATACAATAAATAACTGACCCCGAATATGTTATCACTTCAATATGGCCGTCATTTACTATTACAACCCAGGGCAAACATGTCTCTAATCGCACTGAAAGATATCACCAAGTTTTATAGTCAGCAGGACATTTTCAAAAAGGCCAGTTTTCAGATTTCGGTCGGGGAACGGGTTGGACTGGTCGGGCCAAATGGCGCGGGTAAGACAACGTTATTCAGATTAATCCTGGGTCTGGAATCCGCCCAAGGTGGGGAAATTCATAAGGCCAAAGCCTTGCGGATGGGCTATCTGCCTCAGGACGTCATGGCTTTTACCGGAAAAGCCGTACTTGAATTGGTCATGGATACGGCCGAAGAGACAAGAGCCGTCGAGATCGAACTGGAAGAGGTTGCGCGGGAAATTGAGCGGTTGTCTGCTGAAGAGTGCTTGGATGAGGCTTCTTTGCTTGAACTGACCACTCGGCAGAGCCGCTTATATGAGATTTTTGATGTCCTCGGCGGTTATCAGCTGGAATCAAAGGCCGAAAAAATACTCGAGGGCCTGGGTTTTAATACGGCTGATTTCGGCCGGCAGGTGGACGAGCTCTCTGGCGGTTGGATCATGCGCGCTGCCCTGGCGCGGCTGCTCCTGTCTGAACCGGACATCCTTCTTTTGGACGAACCCACTAACCATCTCGATATGGATTCGCTTCTTTGGCTGGAGAATTATCTGGAACACTGTCCTTCTGCTTTGCTGCTCATCTCCCATGACCGAACCTTCCTTAACAACCTGGCAGACCGAATCGTGGAGATAGACCGGGCGGAAATGATTAATTACGCCTGTGGATTTGACGAATACCTTGAAGAGCGGGAGAAGAGGCTCGCTATCCAGGCCGCGGCCTATGCCAATCAGCAGGAGCGCATCAAGCAGATCGAACGTTTTATCGAACGGGGCCGGGTACGGAAGAGTACGGCCAGCCGGGTACAGAGCCGGATTAAAACCTTGGAAAAGATTGAGCGAATCGAGGCCCCGGCAGTCAGGCCAAAGACCATTAAACTTTCGCTCCCTTCCGGGCCCCGCGCGCCTCAGACCTTGATTAAACTTGTAAAAGTCTCAAAATCCTACGGTAAAAACACGATTTACCAGGATTTGGACTTCTCTATCCACCGGGGAGAAAAGATCGCTTTTCTGGGAGTTAACGGGGCGGGCAAGACAACCTTGATGAAAATCCTGGCTGGAGTAACAGATTTTGAACATGGGCAGCGGCAGATAGGCCCAAACACTATTATTTCCTATTTTGCTCAGCACCAGTTGGAAGAACTGAATGAGAATCTGACCGTTTTAGAGGAGTTATGGTCGGTCGCACCCGGCCAGTCCACCGGCCGTTTGAGGACTATTCTAGGCAGCTTTCTCTTTCGAGAAGACGATGTCTTCAAGAAAGTAGCCGTTCTCTCAGGCGGGGAAAAGACCAGGCTCATACTGGCCAAAATAATGCTGACCGGCCCGAATTTGCTGCTTCTGGACGAGCCTTCGAACCACCTGGATATACCCGGCCGGGATATGCTCGAGCAGGCCCTTAAACAGTTTCAGGGCTGTATATGCTTCATCAGCCACGACCGTAAGCTCATCAATTCCATTGCCAATAAAGTCGTACTAGTGCGGGCAGGAGGACTCGAAATCTTTCCGGGTAATTTTGACGATTTTTATCAGATCTGGGAAGACCGGTTGGAGTCCGGTTTCAATCAGATTGACCATGAGGGTAAATCCAAAGAGGTCTCCGCCACAAGTCTTACCAGAGCCGGAAGAGAGATTCAGAAGAGAACGGAGGCCGAATATCGGCAGCGTCTCTATACCCGGAGGGTCCCCCTGGAAGAGGAATTGAAAGATCTGGAGAAAAAATTAAACGAAGTTGGGGAGCGTCTGGACGGTTTGG
>JAZGHI010000657.1:0-4022 GCA_036480955.1 Candidatus Adiutricales bacterium | reverse complement strand
ACGCGGCCGGTATCCGACTGCGTCAGATTCCTTTTACGCCGGCACGGGTTAAAACAGCCTTGGGCTAAACGTTTTATTCAACAGTTACGGATCAAAGAGCGCATATTGAAAGGATCAATCGCCTGCCCTGTATCATGGGCCATCTATCATATGCTAGGTATTCTGAAATCTTTCAAAAGGTCGGGCATGGTTTTAAAATCTCCAGGTAAGCATGGCCAGCCTTTAATTTCAGGACTGTCTTCTACCGCGAATAATCTAATTACATCTATAAAAAAAATCTTAAATCATTTACGCGGCTCTATACTTCTAGTAACATTAACGTCGAGTAAAATCGATAACAGGCTTCTATCAAGTAAATATACAAGTATGCCCTTATATTACAGAGAGGATAGAAAGACGCTTGTGGAAAAATGGATGAGAGATTGCAAGATTACTGATATCTTTGAGGGAACCGGCCAGACCATAAATTTGAACTGAATTTGGGGAGGTAATAGCATGGGGAAAAGAGAGGTCATAGACCCAGGGAGCGGCGGTGCCGGCCGTTATACATTTTCTCCAGGGGTGGTCAAAGAGGGGAGGTTGCTGTTTATTTCAGGCCTGACCGCAACCGATGATCAAGGGAATATCGTGGGTAAGGGGGACATTGTCACCCAGGCCCGGGTAATATTTACAAAAATCGGTGAGATTCTTGAAACAGCCGGGGCCACCTTTGACGATGTGGTCAAGACCGTGGATTATATAACTACAACTGAAAACTACCGCGGCACCGCCGACGTTCGCCGGGAGTTTTTTAGAACGGATTTCCCGGCCGCCACGGGAGTCATAGTAGCCGGACTTCTCCGGCCCGACGCGCTTATAGAAATCGAGGCCGTGGCAGTCATTGATTGAGATTCATCCAAGGGGGCTATCAAAATGGAAGAACAAAAATTCTTCGAGGATTTCCAGGTCGGGGATACTTTCAAAATACCATCCAAGACCATTCATGACGGTCATTTCCTTTTTTTCGCCGGGCTCACGGGAGACGCCCACCCGATACACTATGACGATGAATACTGCAAGAAGCACATGTTCGGCAAACGGGTTGCTCACGGATTGCTGCTGACGACCATGACCGCCCTGGGCGGGTCCACGCTTTCAAGTTACGTCGAGGATTCCATGGTGGCCTTAATGTCCCAGACTTCTTCCTTCCTCAAACCGGTGTTCATTGGGGACACCATATATCCGGAACTAGAGGTAAGCGAACTGATTCCCAAAAAGAAGAATGGTGTTGTTAAATTCAGGGCCGTGATCAAGAATCAAGCAGGTGATCTGGTTCTGGATGGTGAACATGTTTACCTGATTAAGAAACGATCAACTTCAATTTAGTTCAAATCCACTGACATTGTCAGAAGCTGATGTCGTTATCTTCAAAAAGCCACCGACAAGGCCGGTGGTAGTTTACTACAACTAAATAATAAACCGTCAGCCCCATTCTGAGAATTACGATACATCAATTTTTACCCGGACCCTGAAAAAATGGAGGACTAAAAATGGAATACGTAATCTATGAGAAAAAAGGAAACATTGCCTACATAACCCTGAACCGGCCCGAGCGTTTAAACGCCTTCGGGTCAGACCTGATGCGGCAGTTGGGTGAGGCTGAATTAAAATTCGCTGAAGATGACGACGCATGGGTGGGCATATACACCGGCGCGGGTGACCGGGCCTTCAGCGCCGGGCGTGATTTAAAGGAGGTTGCCGCTGGTCCCGCCCCGAGCCGCGGTTCCGCGCCGCGCACGAGAAGAAGGGGGTTTATGGAGCACGATAAGCCTACTATCGCCGCGGTCAATGGATTGGCTTACGGCGGCGGGTTTGAATTTATCATGAGCCGCGATATACGGATCTGCGTTGAAGGGGCTCGGTTCGCCCTGGCTGAGGTAAAGGTGGGCCTATGCCCGCCCAGCGGTTCATTCAACCTGCCCCGCCTGGTGGGTCTTTCCAATGCCATGTGGTGGCTGTTAAGCGGTGAACCTATTGACGCGGACGAGGCGCTACGGATGGGTCTGGTAACAAAGGTGGTCCCGCAAGACGAACTGCTTCCCACCGCTACTCAGATGGCCGAGATAATCTGCGGGAACGCGCCCCTGGCCGTGCGCGCGACCAGGCAGTTGGCGAAATGGGGCATGGAGGTGCCCATGGAATACGCGCAGAAACTGGGTGCCGGGCTTATTAGTACCGTTTGGACTTCAGAAGACTCAGTGGAAGGGGCGAAGGCGTTCGTGGAAAAGAGGCAGCCGGTCTGGAAAGGCCGCTAATTCTCTTAAGTAAAAGATATCCTATTTAGCCTGGCGGAATGGTTTGTGGCAGCCTCCACAAGCTGCGCCTACCTTCTGCATCTGGGCTCCGATAGCGGCTGGATCACCGGATTGAGCAACCTTGGCCAGCTTGGCGCTTTCTTTTTCCAGAGCGAGCGCGGCTGCGGTAAATTCTTTCCAGTTCTTCCAGATTTCCGGCAGGGCCTCTGTCTTCCCGCCAGTGGTCTCTTTCTTGAACGCGTCCGGGATAAGCCCGGCGTTTTGTTCCAGGGTGTCCGCATGGGCAACGATGTGGCTTTTATAGGGCAATTGTCCGGCTAAAACAGCGCCGATCATCCCCATGTTTGCTCCCTGAGCGCGCATAAGCATCTGCCTGTATTGCACGTACAGGCCATCTTCCTGGGACACCGCTGCCGCAGCCGGCAGAATTAATAGTAGACATAAGAGAGCAAGTCCTGGACCCTTATGTTTTCTGTTTGCCATGAATTCCTCCATTCTTCAATTTTCCGGTCCGCAGCTAATTTTAAAAAAATACGGCCATGATAAAATTTTATCATGTCTCCTGCGATTTTCCAGGATCGGCCATGCAATTTTTTAAACGGGGAGGGTCTGCCGATGGTCATCTTTTTTCGGCTGCTTAAAGCGTTCCAATGACATCCTGGGGCAGCAAGTCCAGGGCGTCATTAATATCCGAGATAATGTCCTGATGGTTTTCAAGTCCGACCAATAACCGGACCAATCCATTGTCTATGCCCGCGTCCATTCTCTCTTCCGGTATCATGTGACCTGGGGTGATTGCAGCGCGGTGGTGGCCGTCGTATTGTCCACCGTTAAGGGCACACCCTTGGAATGGGATACTTCCGCCATAGCAGCGATATCCGTTATAAAAAGACAAGGGTTGCCGGGCGCTTCCACACGTACCAGTTTAGTGTTTTTAGGCATTGACTCGACAGGCTGAAATGCTACAATTCCTGTCACTCAAGCCAATGGGAGGTATCTTATGACTGACAATGCCACGGATTTGCAGCTTATCCGCCAGACCGTACAACTTTATTTTGACGGCATGTACTATTCAGACGTGGAAACATTGAGAAAAGCCTTCCATCCCACAGCCGCCTTGATGGGATATTACGACGGTACCCTAACCCACATCCCGCTGGAAAACTGGCTGGAAATGGTAAAGGAAAGACCAGCCCCTTCCAAAAGCGGCGAGGAATACGACATGAAACTCGTCTCCATGGACGTTACCGAAAACGTGGCGTCGGTAAAGGTGAGGGACTTCTATATGGGATTGTGGTTTACGGATTACCTGTCGCTTCTGAAAATTGAGGGTGAATGGGTAATCGTTTATAAAACATTCCATCATGAACCCAGATCATGAGGGCCGCCCCCCAAGAGTGGTCTATATCAAAAGCTGGAGTTGATGTGCCTTTATATAAAAGCCAAAATCCCAGCTTCTCAATTAAAGAGCTTAAGGGCCGCGTGCACCCACCAATACCGGCTGTGGTAGGAGATACGGGACGCGACCCTGACCATACGGCCTTGATGATATCTTCAATATGGTGATACGACCAAACAGGAAACTGATTACCAGGGATCACTATTTAGAAAAAGTGGAGAAGTGGAATTCGCAATGGCCGGGTTTAACGGTATTACCGTTTGAAGACGTGGAATCCTGTGCCATTCGATTTCCGGACGTTTTCAATATTGTTTACGAAGTAAACAATC
>JAZGHI010000656.1:0-2685 GCA_036480955.1 Candidatus Adiutricales bacterium | reverse complement strand
CCTGCAAAACGAGTAATTTGAGGTCAAATCGAGGAGCACGAAAATTTAAGCCGCAGGAATACTTGTAGTATTTCGAGGACTAAAGCCACTGCAGGCGAAGCCGAAGTGGCAGCTCAAAATTCGAGCGGGACAAAGAGTTGGGCCAAAGGACGAAGTTTTACAGAGGTCTCAAAACAGAAGCCTAGTTTCTCCAGCCCACACAGTTTCCTAAAGTATCCTCCATACTTAGATTGCCTCGGCGGTCTTCAGGTTATTTATCTCCGGTAAGGAGAATCCCCAGTCAGAGAGAATGGATTCAGAATCCTTCCCGGGCACCGGCGGCGGCATCTGGACCTCGGGCCTGGTTCGATTGAAGCGAGGCGCCGGAGCGGGCTGAGGCACTCCGTCTACCTCGACAAAGGTCTTCCGGGCCACGTTGTGTTCGTTTAAAAGGGCCTCATCCATAGTCAGGACCGGGGCAAAACATACATCGGTCCCTTCCATGATACTACACCACTCGTCCCTTGTTCTGGATTTAAAGATCTCGGTCATCTTATCTTTGAACCTGGGCCATTTTGACTGGTCCATCTGAGATTTGAATTCCGGATCGCTTACCCCGGATTTTTCCAGGAGAAGGGCGTAGAATTGAGGCTCGATCGAGCCTACTGATATCCATTTCCGGTCAAGGGTTTCGTAGGAGTTGTAAAAATGTGATCCGGAATCCAGGAGATTCTTCCCTCGCTGATCGTGCCAGGCCCCTGCCGCCCGGGTGCCGTAAAACATGGCCATGAGTGAAGCCGAACCGTCCACCATGGCCGCGTCAACAACCTGGCCCAGGCCTGATTTTTGGGCCTCGAGTAAAGCGCAGACCATTCCAAAAGCCAGCAGCATCCCACCGCCTCCAAAATCGCCCACCAGATTCAAGGGCGGCACCGGTTTCTCACCCACCGGACCGATACAGTGGAGCGCGCCCGATAAGGAAATATAATTTATATCGTGCCCGGCGGCCAAAGCCAGAGGACCTTCCTGCCCCCAGCCGGTCATCCGTCCGTAAACCAGTTTTGGGTTTATATTAAGGCACTGCTCGGGTCCGAGGCCAAGACGTTCCATCACTCCCGGACGGAAACCCTCGAAAAGGCCGTCAGCCTGGCTGACCATTTTCAGCAGGGTTTCCATGCCCTCGGGTTTTTTAAGGTCAATGCCCAGTGACCTTCGCCCCCGGTTCAAAATTTGATACTTCACTACGGCCGGGTCGGCTGTAATCCCTTTACGTTCTACGCGGACAATCTCGGCTCCCATATCGGAAAGCATCATGGCGCAGAAAGGTCCCGGGCCAATTCCCGCGATCTCAATTAACCTGACTCCCTGAAGTGGTCCCATTTTTACCTCCGTTTAAAATTATTTTATAAATTCGTATTGCTAATTCTCTTGACTTTAAATCCGCTTTATAGATAATCCGGGTAACACGTAAAAAATTATCCAGGAACGCGTTCAGGATACCTGATGACCGACATAATTTCAGCATAAATCTGGCGGGTCCAATAATTTTCAGTAAAGACAGACCCTAAGAGATGAGGTGCGTCGCTCCTCTCTTTTGTGAAAGATAACGATAACTTTACGGCACATGCTGCTTGACGGCGAGTGTTTCATCGGATACATATATTCATTAAGGAGAGGTACGTCTTTTCCGGGCGGTCTTGACCATGGTAAACGAATCTATGGAAATGGGCTATTTCTTGGCGTTTGCCGCCGGGATTTTCGCCTTTATCTCACCGTGCGTCTTTCCGCTCATTCCAGGATACCTCTCATTAACAACCGGATTTTCTTTCGATGCTACTAGGCGGGAAGACGGCCGTGTCCGGACAAGAACGATGACCACTGGTAATTCTCTTTTTTTTATAATCGGATTTTCAACCATTTTCATCATACTCGGATTATCCGCCACTGTTCCGGGGATGTTTGTGGCCCGCTATTTGACTGTAATCAGGCAGACCGGCGGCGTGATAGTTATCCTGCTCGGTCTTGTTCTGGCCGGCGCCCTGCGGCGGAGTTCCTTTTTCGATGATATAAGGTCTAATCTCCAGAGTAAACCGGTCAATCTGGCTAGTTCATTTTTGGTGGGGACTACATTCGGCGTGGGTTGGACTCCAAGCGTAGGGCCGATACTCGCTTCCATTCTTATTTTCGCCGGTACAAAAAACAATATTCTCCAGGGATTTGTCCTTCTTTCATATTATGCGCTGGGCTTGGGGCTGCCGTTATTTTTAAGCGCCCTGGTGTTTCACAAATTGTTAACCATCTTACGTAGAACCAGCCGGTGGACGGAGTATATGCAGCCTCTTTCCGGTCTCTGTTTGACCGCCATGGGAGTGCTCATTTTCTTTGATCTTCTGGAATGGCTGGTTCCAGTTACCGGGGGGTAAAAAAAGCACTTTTTCCCTTGACATGATCTCTTAGGCAGAGTATCTGTGTAAAGTTGATCATTTACGCTGGTTGTAAATGCTGGCGTAGCTCAATTGGCAGAGCACCTGATTTGTAATCAGGATGTTGCGGGTTCGAGTCCCATCGCCAGCTCCAGATATTGAAGGTCCTTTTTATAAGGAAAGAAAAAGGGGTAAAAAGGCCTGGCCGGATACAATTAAATATAGATTTGGGTGAGGTTCCCGAGTGGCTAAAGGGAGCAGACTGTAAATCTGCCGGCGAACG
>JAZGHI010000655.1:0-3598 GCA_036480955.1 Candidatus Adiutricales bacterium | reverse complement strand
TTCTGAGGTAGGGATGACCGAAACCCGGACGTCGATATTCTTCTCGGCCACCGTGAATTGGAAACGGCCGTCCTGCGGAAGTCTTTTTTCGGCTATATCCAGGTTGGCCATAACCTTTATTCGAGATGCCAGAAAAGGTAAATAATGCCTGGGGGGCGTGAGCCGGTCGTATAGTATGCCGTCGATCCGGTATCTGACGGTGACCACCCCCGGCCCGGCCTCGATATGAATGTCGCTGGCCCGCTCAGAAACGGCCTGGAAAAGGATCATATTGACCAGTTTTATAACCGGGGCTGATTCGTCCGAATCGATCAAATCCGGGATGTCTTCCAAGTCGGCGCTTAAAGCCTCTGCGTCCTCGGCCTCCATCTCCAACAGCAAATCGTCGGCTGTATCCCTGGCCGCGGAAAAAAAGAGGTTAAGCGATTTTAAAATCTCGCTCTCCTGAGCGACCACGACCTCTATTCTCTTTTTTAGCGTGAAAGCCAGCTCATCGACCGGTTCCAGGGCCAAGGGGTCTGAAAAGGCTACTACCACTTTATCTTCGTCGGCCTTGATAGGAACCAACCGGTTTTTTCTGGCCCAGGCCACGTCCAGGTTTTTGATCAATTCCTGAGGGAGTTGGGCCTGAGGCAGTTGTTCATAATACCGTATCCCCAGGCTCCGGCACAAATTCTTCAGGTCTTCCACCGGTCCGGCTTCGCCTTGTTCGGCCAGGTTCAGAGAATCTGACGGTCGATAACTTTCCATTTACTTCTGTAGAACCTCAAGAGTTTTTTTATACCGTTCTTTCTTCTCGGTTTCATGGGTCTTATACATTTCGTCGACCAGTTCCCTTTTCTCCCGAGTCTCGGCCCTCAACTTCTCCGGGTCGCGGATGATAACCGGCCTAAGTAGAATGAGCAGATTGGTTTTATCACCACCTTCGGTCTGGGACTTAAATAACCACCCCAACACGGGCGCCTGCCCCAGGCATGGCACAGCAGATTTGGTCTGACGGGTATCATCCCTGATCAACCCGCCGATGACCACTGTTTCACCGTCAGCCACCATGACCGTTGTCTCAATCTCTCGTTTGGTGGATGTAACCGCCCCGGTTTCGGCCTCTGCTACGAAATTTTTGATCTGGAGAAAGAGTTTTAGCTTTAGGAACTGACTTTTGCTGGTGTGGGGCGTGACCTTGAGAGTTATGCCCAGATCCCGAAATTCAAAGGTCCGGGTGAGCGCCCCGGTATCCGCTGTTTGAGTGGTTTTCAGGAAGGGTCTTTCCTCCCCCACGATTATTCTGGCCTCTTCGTTGTCCATGGTCAGAATGTGGGGCGTGGAAAGGATATTGATCTCTGAGTCTGATTCGAGAGCCCGGGCCAGGAGGCCGATATTTAAAAAAGTCAGCCCACCGAAAGTGAGTGTCCCTCTGGCCGCGCCCAGAATCAACCCACTCGGACCGGCCAGCGGCGACTGGGCCATCTGGTTCAAAATACCCGTCAGGTTTGTACCGCTAAAAATAGTTGTTTTCGTCGAGTCAGCGGAGGGCTGATTCAAAAGGCGCCATTCCGCTCCCAGTTCCAGGGTTTTCCGGAGCGTGAGCTCCATGATGATACCCTCGATCAGAACCTGAGCCCTTTGTATATCCAATTTTTCGATAATTGACTTCAGAACCTGGTAGTCCTGGGCCTCGGCCCGAATAATCAGCGAATTTGTCGACTTGTCGGCCACGATGGTTATAGGATCCTGCAATAGGACCCGACGCTGCGCACCGGCTTTTTGTTGCACTGTTGTCGCGGTCTGACTGCCCACAGCCAGGTTGCTGAGGATCTTGGCTAACTCTTCGGCCATGGCGTTTTCCAGAAAATACACGTGTATCTTGTCCGCGCCTGTCGGAGCCGGTGAATCCAGCTGCTCGACCAGCTTTTCGATAATTTGAAGCTGGCCCGGCCGAAATGAAACGATAAGAGTATTGGTCCGCTGGTCGGCCACAATGGAAAGCGTTTGTGGTGTTTGAGGCTTTCCTCTGACTCGAAGGAGTTGTTCGAGTTCGCGGGCCAGGTCCCTGGCCGACGCGTGTTTGAGCGGTATCAAGCTGAACCGGCTGCCTTCGCTCTCGATGTCGATAGCCTTGATTATACCGATCAGGCGGGTGATGTTCGAGGCAAAGTCTGTTATGATGATCAGGTTTCCGATATCATACGACATCATTACCCCGGTCTTATCCATGAGCGGGGTTAAAAGTTTCCGTACCTCCACCGCCCTGGCGTACCTTAAACGGACCAGTTGGGTAACCATGCGGTCCTCTCTTTTGTCGGACACGCTCACCCTACCCCGTGTCTCGATGGCCTTGGTCCTGGCCTTCAAAGAAGGAATGATCTTGATATACTTCCCGTATGGAACGGTAGTAAATCCGTGAACCTCGAGGACCGATTCGAACAAGCGGTAAGCCTCTTCGGGGCTGACTTTCGTAGGTGAATAGACGGTTACCTTGCCCTGAACCTGCCGGTCGAAGATAAAATTTTTACCCATCAGCTCACTGATAAACTTGGCCACTATTTTCAAATCCACGTCCCTGAAATCAATAGTGACTTTCCGCTCCGCGTTGGGTTCATTTTTGGCGGTGTTTTCCTTACCCTCCGATACTCGGGCCGCCTGAACGGGGAGAGACGCAAACATAGCAAATCCAAGAATCAAGAACAGGGCAAGTAATTTTTTCATTTTTTTATTCTTTTTTGGCCTCATTATTATCTGTTTTCGGTTGACGTATGAACCGTTTGAACTCGGGCATGTCTTTCAGGCTTCGCAGGTCTTCGTCATTGGCCGCCCAGAGGTGTACCGCGGGGTCGAGTTGGGCCGCCCTCAACAACCGAGCCATGGCCTCGATTTTTTGTCCCCTCCTGGCCGAAAGGCAGGCCCTGTTGTATTGGGCGTCCGCATAGGCCGGGTCTATTTCGAGAGCTGCCCTAAATTCAGTTTCGGCCCGGTCAAAGGAATTCTGCTTCAAAAACACCACACCCAGATTATTGTGCCCTAATTTATTATCCGGGTCAATCTCTAGAACCTTGGAGTACATCCCCTGAGCCTGGCCCAGGTCGTTCATTTCAAAGAAAAATATATTACCCAGCTTCAAGTAGGCCAAGGCGTTTGATGGATCGAGTTTGATTACCCGGCGGTACTCGGAGACGAGGTTTTCCAGTCGGGTTCTCTGCCTGGCCGGTGGGCTTTTTTTTATCGGCTCAGGCTGCTTCATCACTGAAGCCGGTGAACTCTCTTTAATGCTATCGGATTTTTTCTTGGCCGCAGCCACGGGTATTTTTGGCCGGGGTTCTGGGGCTGCTTTTACCATCCCCTTCGGTTTGGTTAGAACAGCCTTGGACGGGGTCTGGAGTTGGGCGGTTTGTCCGGTTTCGGGCATGGGCTTTTGGGCCGTTGCTTCAAGCTTTACCGGGGCCTCTCTTTTTTCTTTTACTAATAACGGTTCTGTCCGCTCCTTTTTTACGGCGGCTGCTTTCGACCCTGTCGGATGCTTTTTTTGAATCAAAGCGGCCGGCATGGACGCCGGTTTGGGCACCTCTGTTTTAGAAATCTTTGAAGATACTTTGGAGACTTT
>JAZGHI010000654.1:0-2452 GCA_036480955.1 Candidatus Adiutricales bacterium | reverse complement strand
TCGCTCCCCCGAATTGCGTGGTCAGCTATTCCGGTCGCTGTCCAGTCGAGTGTTCAATCTGGATTCTAACCACCTGCTCCCGTTGGCTATTCGGGTTTCCTTGCCAGGAATGTATATCCGTACACCTCGAAGAGCCGGGCCTTCTTTTCACCTCTAGCTTCCCCGAAGGTGTCGTAGGGTTGGCTGACCTGGATATCAACGAAACCCATCTCTGTCATCATCGCCCGCCAGCCTTCACACGGAAGGCTACCGGCGATTCAATCAGTCCACAGGTCGATGTCGCGCAAAGCAACCTCCGGTACCGGCTGGGCGGTGGCGATATCTCCGAACTGCAACCGTCCCCCGAGACGTAAAACCCTCCATATTTCGGAGAAGACTCGCTTCTTGTCAGCACAGAGATTAATGACTCCGTTGCTAATGACGACATCCGCCCAGCCGTCCTCTACTGGTATCTCCTCCAGTAGGCCCTCACGAAACTCCAAATTCTTGAGCCCCATGAGCTCCGCCGTCTTACGCGACTTTTCCAGCATCTCCGGGAGCATGTCCACGCCGACAACTTTGCCCCGCGGACCAAGCTGGTGGGCGGCAATAAAGGAGTCAAACCCTGCACCGGACCCGGCATCGACAACGCTTTCCCCCTCTTCGAGGGGGCGAAGCGAGAACGGATTCGCCACCCCGGCGAACGACTCAACCGCTACGTCTGGCATCGCGTCGACTACCGCAGAATCATAACCGAGGCGTTTAGCAGCGGTCCTGCCTGTGTGGAAGTGATACTCCCCGCTAGGATTGCAGGCCACATCCCTATATTTGTTCTTAACCTCCTCACGGAGGGCCACTGGATCAACTGCTATCTCTTTGCTCATTTATAGATCCTCCTTTCGAGCCTTGCCTATATGGGTTGGGGGCTAACTAATGAGCCACTGGTCAGTATATGGTGGTCTTTGGTCAAAAATTAGATATTATTTGATCTCAGTCATTATGATTTCATAGCTATCAATCGGTGTTTTATGAGTGCTTTTAAGTTGTAAAACCGCAGACCTGAAAAATGCGGCTTTCAACCAATAAAAAGGGTAAATTCGTGTGCCTGGATTCACCCCATCAACCTGAGATTAAAATCAAGTATCTCAGGAATTTTCAGAACTGATATGTACAGAATCGTATGGAATACCTGAAATTTTGATGGACAGGTTTTAGGTACCAGGCAATAAAATCCGGTAACTAAAAAATGGCCACACGGTCTGATATATTTTGCCATTGCAAGCAGCTCCCCTGTGGATCCCCATCAACCAATAGAACCTTATGCCCCATCTCTGAAAGACAATGTGCCAGGTTAATGGCTATTGTGGTTTTACCGACTCCTCCTTTTTGATTCACCAGGCTAATGATCATAAGTTCACCTCAGACTATTTCTTATTTTTATCGGTCTTTTTATCTTTTAGCTGGAACCCCACAGATCCCTTTTTGTGTATCTCCTGCAAACTTTTTGGTATGCCGGTATGAAGCTCAATCCCTGCATATAATTCTAAAGGAAGGGCAATAGAATAAAAGTGGCTTCCTTCGTCTGGTGCTTCACCGTCTTTATAATAAGCAGAAAAAACCAAATGATTATCTTTTATACAGTCATCAAAGTTTAATGAATGAACCGCATATTTGTTCCCCGTTCGGTCTGTAATAATTATCACAGGAAACGGCTTTAATTCCCAATCAAAAGACTCAAATATTTCTTCAAGCCCGTAAGCGACCTTCCTCAATTTTCCCATAGACCATTCCCTTCTCGCTGTGTGGCCGTTCCAGATCGATAATTTCCCTTGCTAAAAAGTTTATATTCAAAATAGCCTACAAATATTACAAATATTATCCATACGAGCCAAGCTCTCCTGAAACCAAAGGCACCGATTCCCCAAGTAAGGTTTTGAGCTATCGCGAATGTAATTGCAAACAATAGCAAACCAACAGAGAATCCTATAATCACTTTTTGAGTTAGATTCATTTTACTAATTATATTCTCTAAGAATCTCATAAATCCTTCATCGATCCATTTATAAATCGGGCAAATCCTTTACAGGCACTTAGCTGTCTTTCGCTCCTATGGATTTTATCTGGTGTATCCAGGGTAGTTGAATTCCACACCAATACCTTCCGGGGTGACCCTGGCAATTTTGCCGGTTCTCTTCTCGCTTGGGGATTCAATGGTCATTGAAATATCTTGCCCTTCGGAGTAGCGCCCCTTTGTTTTGATAAAAACCCCACCGTTTCTCATGTTTTTAATCAAGCCATCATAAAATCGACCCTGGATACTAAGCTCTATGGGTATATCGACAGGGCGTCTGACGAATTCTCTTCTGTCTTGAGCGATCATATCTATGGGTATAGTAAGTTTGGCTTAGCTTGCGGGGAGAGATATAAATTGAGCAGCTGTGGTACAATTTTTTAATGCAGTGCAAAGAGATTT
>JAZGHI010000653.1:0-3786 GCA_036480955.1 Candidatus Adiutricales bacterium | reverse complement strand
ATCTTGAAAAAAATTAAGGACATTTATTTTCCTTCGGAAAAAAATTATCATCATTTCTGGACAGACACTAACTAGTTTCGGTAATAAAGAATTCGTGGGTAAGGATTAGTTGAAATGGATCTACCGGAGTGGCTTTGGATAGTTATGGAGAAAGACGGAAACGTTGAAAACCTCTTCGGGCAGTATGACGAAGAGTTTGAGGCTTTTTTTATCCCGGCTTTTTACGATCGTGAAGACGGCCGGGCCTGCCTCAATTTGATGCAAAAAATACCGGGCCGGTCATATGAAATCCAGGCCATGCGCGCCGCGGAAGTAACGAAAACCGCGCAAGCCAATGCCTATCGGCTTTTTGTCCTTGACGGGACAGGACGTGTCCTGAAAACCGTACAATTTACTTAATCGAGAGCGGAAATTAACTCGAAGACTTGGTTTCGGCGTTCTTTCATGTCCACCAGAGTGGCCTTGAAGTCACTGACCGTGAAACCGGTTCGCTTGAGCAGATCGAGACTGGGGGGTTTGATAAAAGAACTGCCGCTGTTTCCGATCTGAATATATCTGGCGGCGAAATCGGCGAAATTGACACAAGCAGCCAACTGCAGTTCGTTTTCGGGTAAAAGCAACTGATGATGGTTCTCTATGGCTAAAACTAGAACTTCCGGAATATTCCAATGCCGTAAAAGAAGGCTGGCCACAAAAGCGTGGCTGACCCCTAATTCCATTATCTCGGCATCGAAAAAATCCAATTTATTTTCAGCCACCCTTTTCAGCACCTGCTTAAACTCGTCTTCGAAGTAGATGAGCATCACCAGTTTTCCGATATCGTGGAGAATGCCTGCCGTAAAAGCGTCTCCAGGATCGATGGAACCCCATTTCCTGGCCAGTATCTCCGAAAATACACCCACGGCTATAGTATGGGCCCAAAAGGAATTCAATTCAAAACCTTCGCACCGGTTTGTCGTAGAGAAATAATGAATAAACGAAGCGCTCACGGCCAAGGATCGGACCATGTCAAATCCGAGAATGATTACGGCCCTGTCTATAGTGGTCACCTTATCCCGCAGACCGTAAAAGGCCGAGTTGGCTACCCTTAGAATTCTCGTGGTCAGGGCCTGGTCCTGGTTCAAAACCCTGGTGAGGTCCGGAATAGAAGTGTCGTCTGATACCGTTAGGTGCATAATCTGGCTTAATACCACGGATATAGTCGGCAGGTCCTGATCCATGCGTGACAGGGTTTTAATAACCCTTGCTTCCATGGAAGGAATTTCTTGTATTTCCTGTACGGCAGGCATTTTTTCGGGTGCGGTGATAAGAGAACGTGAAATATATTTACGCTTTTAACATATTAATTTATTTCCGTCAAACCCGGCCTGGTCATGACTGAAAATCTTTTCAGCTCACTCGAGGCCATGAATGAATCGTCCCGGGGCCGAGACCGACGGTATGGCTTGGTTGGACAAAAACAGGTTGGAGATTGCTAGATAATGATAAGAATGACCGAGTATGCCTAGTGGGTCCATAAGCGAACTTTTGATTCCAAATAGGAACGAGAGAGCCCAGGCCGTGAAAGGTTTATTATTTCAACACCCGATTTGGGTCTGCGGGACTCTATTTACCGGGCGTAATCGACGGACCTGGTTTCCCGAACAACGGTGACCCGAATCTGTCCGGGGTAGGAGAGTTCGTTCTCAATTTTACGGCGAATATCTTGACAAAGCAGAACTGATTCGGAATCATCTATCTCAGCGCTGTCAACGATAATTCTAATTTCGCGTCCGGCTTGTATAGCGTGAACTTTTGAGACGCCCTTAAAAGAAGAGGCGACCCGTTCCAGGTCTTCAATACGTCGGGTATAAGTTTCCAGCATCTCGCGCCTCGCTCCGGGCCGGGCTCCGGAAAGAGTGTCCGCGGCCTGCACCAATACAGCCAGGACGCTTTCGGGCGGGATGTCTTCGTGGTGCGCTTTAATAGCGTGAATCACTCCATTCGATTCTCCATACTTTCGAGCCAGGTCCGCTCCTATCAAAGCGTGGGGACCCTCGACCTCATGATCCACGGCTTTACCGATGTCGTGTAAAAGACCTATCCGTCTGGCGTGCTTAACGTTAAGACTAAGCTCAGCGGCCATCATGCCGCATAAGAAAGAGACTTCCACTGAATGCTGGAGGACATTCTGAGCAAAACTTGACCGGTATTTGAGCTTACCCAGAAGCCGGATTAAATCCGAGTGGATACCATGTGCTCCTACGTCAAAAGTCGCCTGCTCGCCTGCTTCACGAATGGAAGCCTCTACTTCCTCGCTCGATTTGAGGAAGGTTTCTTCGATACGTGCCGGATGGATGCGGCCGTCTGATATCAACTTCTCAAGCGTCAGCCGGGCTATTTCCCTGCGCACAGGATTAAAACAAGATAAAATAACAGCTTCCGGCGTATCGTCTATAATAAGATCGACTCCGGTCGCGGCTTCGATGGCCCTGATATTCCGGCCTTCCCTTCCGATGATCCGGCCTTTCATTTCCTCACCAGGCAAGTTAACCACGGAGATGGTCCGTTCGGCCACTTGCTCTCCCGCATATCGTTTTATGGCCAGGGATAAAATCTGCTTGGCCTTCTTGTCAGCTTCTTCATGTGTTTCTGTTTCGATGCGTTTAAGCATTTTGGCCGATTCGTGTCTGGCCTCATCCTCAATACTCTTCAGAAGCATACCCTTGGCCATCTCAGAAGATATTCCGGCTACTTGTTCCAGGATATTTCTTTGGCGGACAGTGAGATCGTCAAGTTCTTTAATCTTGTCTCTTATAATTGTCTCCCGCCGTCCCAGCTGACTCTCTTTTTTTGAGGTCGAGATTTCCCGTTCGCTTAAAAGTTCGGCCTTCCGATCCAGATTTTCCTCCTTCTGGATAAGACGGTTATCCAGCCTTGTTTGTTCGACCCGCTGCCCCCTCATCTCCTTCTCAAATTCCTGCTTCATCTGGTAGTGGCTGTCTTTTACCTGAAGGGCGGCCTCTTTTTTCAGGTTTGAGGCCTCTCGCTGGGCTTCTTCGATCATCCGTTGAGAAAGCTGTTCGATTGAGCCGATTTTTGTTTGCGTCGTGTGCTTACGCCATATACTTCCACCGATTAAGCCGCAGATAAGGGTTAATCCCGAGATGGCGATCATGACCGGAAAGCTTATTGGTGACATTTTATGTTCGACTCCTGTTCTGTCTCCAGCGGCGGACCAGAATTGTTTTTGCGAACAAGTACGCCTCATCGAAGACAGGGTGGGCGTTACATAAACGCCCAGAGTTGGCTCGAGAAAAGATGGAAAGACAGGAAAAGTCCGTAAAGGAAGGAGATTAAGTCATGCTCCGAAAATAGAATCGGTTATTTACCCCGATGAATTTCGACCTCAGTTTCATAAAAGAGTTAGCGATTCGGTTCCCTTGGGGAAACATGACTTATAACCTTTTTATCTACGGGGTCCTTTGGTGTGACCCGGTTCTGCCTTGACCATCGTGAGTTTATTTTAAAGACCCTTATTCGGGCCGTCTACCTATCAATCCGAGCGGCGGGTATCCCCCGTCAAATTGCTTTCAATCCGCTTGGCCAATTTTGCCGAATCGGCCTCAATCCTCTGGCGTAACTTCTCTAAATCTTCTTTCACTTGAAAATAATCACTCGCCGCCTTGAACGCGGTCATCACCGCTAGATCCGACCTGGTTCCTGGCTTTGAGCTTGATTGTAAATCCTCGATCTGAGAATTTAAATAATCCGCTATCTGAAGAATTGTCTCTCCAGAAGCATCGC
>JAZGHI010000652.1:0-2705 GCA_036480955.1 Candidatus Adiutricales bacterium | reverse complement strand
CAACCCTCCTGAGATGGGGGAGCGGCTGACGAAAAAAATCAAAGCGCACAAGGCAGCGGTGGTGTTGGCTAAAAGAGATTCCGACCCGGCCTCAATAGGTCTGAAGCGACTCGGCCTGCCTATCGTTCTCTCCATTCCCTCTAGACCGCCCGCTGGATCAAGAGTACATTTAACAAAGCATTTATTGGCCGCCTTGGATTTGGAATCCCCACCAAACCCGGTAATGATTCATCCTCGGTCTGAGGCTGTTAAAAAGGCCAAAGAAATCCTGAGCACCTTCGGACCTAGCTCTTCTTCCTCTTTTTCCTCTTCCCCCTGGCTGGCCATCCACCCTGGTAGCGGCGGGGCGAAAAAAAACTGGCCTCTTGATAACTGGATTCAAGTGGCGAAAGTATTCAGTCAAAAATTTGGTGTAAAGAGCCTTTTTATCCTCGGACCCGCTGAACGGGGGTATGAACGGATCATTGAGAGTAAAATGAAGCCCGAACAGGCTTTCCTGGCACAGGCTCTGCCGCTTCCCACTTTGGCTGCTTTGTTAAAACTCAGCTTCGGATATATAGGTCATGATAGCGGAGTTTCTCATCTTTCCGGTGTGCTTGGAGTTAAGACATTGGCCATCTTTGGGCCAACTAACCCGGTTTGTTGGGCCCCCAACGGACCAAAGGTTAAGATTATCGCTCCATCTGAGAAGCCCGCCTCATCCGACCTGTGGAACTGGTTAAAGGTTGGACGGGTTATCAAAACCGCCCAAAAATTTTTTGAATTGGAACCTGTCGATGTAGAGTAAATATCCCCGCCTTGAAAGGCGGGGCATATTCAGCGGAGCCTCCGCCATAAATGGCGGAGTAAGAAAGAATCATTTATAAATTTGCGTTCATCTCCGCAACCAATAAAAAAAGGCCCTGGATTCCAGAGCCATATTATCAGAAAAGATTGATGCCTTCTAGTAATTAGAGGTTCGCCGGTTACGTCTGGCCATGGCCTTGCGAATCCGGCGTAAAGATTCTCGCTCCTTCCGTTTACGCTTTTCGCTGGGCTTTTCATAAGCCCTCTTGGTCTTGAGTTGTTTTAATATACCATCGCGAGCGATCTTACGTTTAAGAACTTTTAAGGCCTGGTCGACGTCATTGTCCTTGACAATGATTTCGATGCCCGATTTTGTACTCACAGCAGCTATCACCTACCAATCAATAAAATAAAATATCGACGGAACCTTTCTAGCAAGGCTCCCGATGAAAATGTCAAGATTTTTTGAAAATGCCCTTAAAATAAGGCGTTCAGTCCAACACCTAACAGCCCTTACTAGGGATAGAGGTTAGCTAAATAAAGACAGGTTGTCAAGCAATATTCTTTTCGTCTTTTTGCCCACTCTTGGTTTCTACTGCTTTTTACAGATGAAAAGAATAGCGGCCATCCGGTTTTTTTGCTACTATCTGGCTATTAAACCATATAAAAAGAACGGCTCAAAATAGGAGATTTGCTACATGGACCGGATTGAGTTGATTAATCAGTTAAAGACCTCGGCCGAATCCAAGATTGTTTTAATTGTAATGGACGGCCTGGGCGGACTGCCTCTTACCCCGGATGGAAAAACAGAACTAGAAGAGGCCGAAACCCCAAATTTGGATGAATTGGCCAAGGTTTCTGAATTGGGACTTTCCACTCCCATATCCCCGGGCATAACTCCAGGGAGCGGGCCGGGACACTTGAGCCTTTTCGGTTATGATCCTCTTGCTTACCAGATAGGCCGCGGTGTACTTGAAGCACTGGGTATAGGATTCGACCTGACATCCCGCGACGTGGCCGCTCGAGGCAATTTCTGTTCGATTGACCCTGACACGGGCCTGATAACAGACCGAAGGGCCGGTCGCATACCCACTGAAAAGTGCGTTGAATTAGTGGAAATGTTAAGGGATATCAGCCTACCGGGGGTGGAGGTCGTTATCGAGCCGGTCAGAGATTATCGTTTCGTACTGGTCTTACGGGGAGACAACCTGTTTGACGGACTTACTGAAACCGATCCGCAAAAAGTGGGCCTGGCTCCTCTGCCCATCGAACCAACCCGGCCTGAGGCAACTTCAACCGCCGATTTGTTTAACCAATGGATGGTGAAAGCGCGTGAAATACTCGAAAACGAGCGTCCGGCCAACGGCGCTAATCTGCGGGGATTGGCCAAAGCCCCTGCCCTGCCCCTTTTTCCGGATGTTTACGGGCTCAGAGCCGGGGCCATTGCTACGTATCCCATGTACCGTGGTGTGGCGCGCCTGATCGGAATGGAGATTCTTCCTACGGGCGAAACCAGCCAGAGCCAGGTCGATACTCTGACCGAGAACTGGTCGGATTTCGACTTCTTTTTCTTCCACGTGAAGAAAACAGACAGTGCGGGCGAGGATGGTAATTTTGAAGCGAAAATCAAGGTCATCGAAGAGTTCGACGCCTTGCTGCCGAACATCAGGCGGTTAGACCCGGATGTAATACTCATTACCGGCGACCATTCCACACCGGCTTTGTATAAAAGCCATAGCTGGCATCCCTTACCCACCCTGCTCAACTCGAAACTCATTCGGCCGGACAGCCAGGAAACTTTTGGAGAACGGCCCTGTGCTCTAGGCGGCCTGGGACACATCAGCCATATTGATTTGATGCCTCTGGCCATGGCCAACGCCGGCCGATTGGCTAAATTCGGAGCTTGAGACAAGGAGTTC
>JAZGHI010000651.1:0-2250 GCA_036480955.1 Candidatus Adiutricales bacterium | reverse complement strand
AACATTGTGTCCATCCACTGCCAGGGGCCGATTATTCAGCAGCTCTGGTTTGAGAAGTTTGTTCCACCGGGCTTTAGCCACTGAATCGGGATACACTCCTCTTTTTAAAATCTCACGGTCAGCCTTTATCAACTGGTAATGGTTGCCGACGAAGGTAACGGCCCCCTTCCGGTCATAATTCTTATCCAGCAGGTAACGTAAATCAGAGGCTGCTTTCAGGAGTGAAGTCATGGTTAATCAGAAATTCTAACGGCCTTGTTTTGCAGTGGAGATCAGGGGAGGCATCCGGAGAGACACATCAGGAAACAGACCTGTTCCCGGTTCTGTCTTTTAACGTACTTCGCCTTCGGCCCAATGGATTCGCGTCAGGTCTTCCAATCTCCTCAAGCTGGCCAGAAGTTCCGACCCGGCCCGGCCGTGAACTTCCCGTTCGAAACCGATGATAGTCCCCCACAAAGCGGCCAGGGCCAGGCGGAACAGGATGGTTTCAGCGGTCAGCGGAAACTGTTCCATTAAAGGCCTTCCTCGGCTAGGGCTTTAAGCAATTCTTTCTGGCGCTCAGTCAGTGTTTCGGGAAAATTTATGATCAAGCGGGCGAATAGATCCCCCCGGCCACCTCCTTTAGAGCGTGGCACACCGTAACCTTTGACCCTGAGGCGGGTGTGGCTTTTAGTCCCGGGCGGGACTTTCAGATTCAAGACACTGCCATCCAGAGTCTCAACCTTCACCGTGGTCCCCAGGATCGCTTCGGACGGCAGGATGTTCACATCACGGACGAGATTGTATCCCTCGCGTTTGATTTCTGGGTGCGGGGTCACGTGGATAGCGACCAGAAGATCACCGGGAGGACCGCCATCGGGGCTCGGATGGCCTTTACCGGCCAGTCTCAGCTTTTTCCCGGATTGAATCCCCGGCGGGATTTTTACCGTAATCTTTGCGACGCCGTCGTCCTTGTTAAAAGCCACCAGGCGTTCGGCTCCGAAAATCGATTCGGCCAGGCTTACGTGGAGATCGTAGCTGATGTTATCTCCCCGTCGGTGAACCGGCCGTCTCTGGCTCTGGCGACCGAAACCGCCGAAGATGTCCTCCATGCCGCCGCCTGTGCCCCCGAAAGATTGCTGGCCGAATCCCTGTCGCCCGGAGAATGTTTTTGAGAAAATATTTTCGTTCCCGAATCCGAATTCTTTGAACCAGTCCCCTGGGTTGAAACCCCTGAATATGTCCTCTTTGGAGTACTGCTGTTGAAATCCGGCGTGCCCGAATGTGTCGTATTGCTTTCGTTTTTCGGGATCGCTCAAAACAGCATAAGCTTCGCTGATTTTTTTGAACTTCTCTTCCGCCTTCTTGTTGTCTTTATTCTTGTCCGGATGGTATTTGATAGCCAGAGAGCGGTAGATCTTTTTGATCTCTTTAGGTGCGGCCTGCCGGCTCACTCCTAATATTTTATAATAATTTTCGTTATCGGCCATAATTTAGTGGGTGGCCACTTAAATAAAAAAAGGGCTTGATGCATTCCAGCCCCGGCCACCGCGTATCCAAAAGATAGTGGAAAGAGGTGTTTTTGTCAAGAAATCTATAACCTTATTGTGCGAACGTGGAATTTTTTAAACAAGTTTTCCCCGGTTTTTCGACCGGGGCTGAATCGGCGTTGGTAATATGCCGGATGGCCGCGATATCACTTGGTTTTACTCACTAAAAAATGCGGTGGAAATTTAGTCGCCTGTACCGATCTCAGGTAGTGTCTGTCTCCGCGATTAGCGCTTCCAGTTGTTCCCTGAATTTCAGGGGGCTCAGTAAACCGTACAAAATGATATTAGACTGGTCCGGTTTTTTCGACCGTATCAGGACATGGCCCGCGTTCATTAATCTGAGAGTCATCCCCTGGTTAACCGCGATTTCATCGATATCCTCCAGGAGGATCTCTCTTCTGTCTGAGGCGAAAGGACCACTTTCGACGCTCAAGCGGCGGTCGGTCAGGATGTAAAGGTTTAGCCGCCTTCGGATTATTATGATTAAAAAAACGGCGCCAAACAATATTCCTACTGGTAGACTGAGCGGAGAATCTTCTCTTAACAGGGGACCGCCGACACAGATGGCAATTCCGAGGAAAAACACAAAAAAACTTTGCCAGGCCGGTCTCAACCTCAAGATTTCCGTTTCGCCGTTGTTACTGTTTCCTTCTATCTCTTTTTTCATCTTTCATTCCACATTTAAAAGCTTTTTCACTGCTTCATTCTGTATGATTTTTTT
>JAZGHI010000650.1:0-3989 GCA_036480955.1 Candidatus Adiutricales bacterium | reverse complement strand
GCTTTTCGGATACATTCCACTCAAAGAATACCTAAGGTATCTTCCTAAAATCTCCATTCTAAGAGGCTCGATTATATCATGACCGTAAAAGGACACAGACTGGACCGCATGTTCAATCCCAAAACCGTGGCCGTGATCGGTGACAAGGCCCCCGGTTATATGTGGCTGAATTTCAACATGCTCTTTAAAGAAAACGGCGGCAATTTGTACTCCGTCCAGATTGACCCGAATGAAATCAAAGGAATCGAAGCGCTGGGGATACAAAATTTTACTTCACTAGCGGACGTGCCCGAGCCCATAGATTACGCCGTGGTGGCCGTACCCCGTCAGGTGGCGCCGATTGTGCTCAAGGACCTCATCGAATGTGAAGCGGCCGGGGCCGGGTTCTTCACCTCCGGGTTTGCCGAGACCGGCGAGGAGTTGGGCGTGAAACTCCAGGAACAACTCACGGTCATGGCCCGGGAAGCGAATTTCAACCTCGTGGGACCCAACTGCATGGGCCTGGACCTGCCCCGATACGGGGTGGGCTTTTCCCGAAACGAATCATTGATCCTTAACGGCCGGATCGGTTTCCTGTCCCAATCGGGCACGCATGGGAGTATGTTCAGTAACGTGGCCCTGGCCAACGGTGTGCCGCTCCACTCCTGCGCCAGTTTCGGGAACGCTATCGCTTTAAACGCCAGTGATTATATCGAATATTTCTCCCTGGAAGACGACGTCGAGGTTATAGGCATGTATATCGAGGGAGTAAGCCACGGCCGAAAATTTTTCGAGACTCTGAAAGCGGCCAGTGAAAAGAAGCCGGTAGTGGTCTGGAAAGGCGGACAAACAGAGGCCGGTACCCGGGCCACCCTTTCCCACACCGGGTCCATGGCCAGCGACCAGGCTGTTTGGGAAGGCTTGATGCGCCAGTGCGGGGTCATTACCACTCACTCGCTGGACGAGACCATTGACGTTATGAAACTGCTCCTGAACGCGCCTGAACCCAAGGGTGACGGGATGGCGCTTTTAGCCATGACCGGCGGGCATTCGGTCTCCATCGCCGACGCCTTTGCCAAGGAAAAGCTTCAGGTTCCGCGCCTGAGCGAAGCATCTTACTCCGAACTAAAAACCTTCTTCAATATAGTTGGGGGCAGTTATCAGAATCCGCTGGATATGGCCGGGACCATCCGGGGCAATCCTGAGACTCTGACCAAAATCTTAAATATTATCGAGGCGGACGAAAACATCCAGGCCGTGGCCATGGACATGGCCGCCGGATTCTTGGCCCGGCAATTCAAGGCCATGCCCGAATCACTGGATAACATGCTCGACGCGCTTCGGACCCACATGGACCGTTCCCTAAAACCGTTTATGGTGGTCATGCATCCGGCCCACGAGGAGATATTTACGGCTGAAGTGAAACCGAAGTTTAACGAGAGGAAAATCCCGACCTACCCCAGTTTCGAGAGGGCGGCGGCGGCCATGGCTCGGGTGTATAAGTACGTTGAGACTAAGAGACTGGCGAGATCGTGACCGGGAAAAATGGATTGACTGAACTTGAACCTTTGCGTCTGATCTTACATGAAAAAAAAGGTTCGACCGAAGAATTCCCGTTCGGCCCCGAGGCCATGGTATTCAAGGTCATGGGTAAGATGTTTGCCCTGGTAGGCCATGCTCAAATCCCCTTGCGCGTCTCGTTAAAATGCGATCCGGATCTGGCCATTGCCCTGCGCATGGCCTATGAAGCGGTAACTCCAGCCTACCACATGAACAAGCAGCACTGGAACACGGTCATCCTGGACGGCACTCTCCCGGACGAGGAAATCATTTCCATGATAGACGATTCTTATGATCTAGTGGTCAAGAGACTCAAGAAGGCGGACAAGGAAGAATTAAAGGAGATGAAGTAGACTCCGTATTAAAATCGATGGCCGCCGGGAGAACCGTTGGTAGAAGGAAGACTGGGTGTTATGGCCGCTTATCGGCCATGTATACCGTTCATGGCACTCGGCAAATCAGCGGGCGATCACCAGGATCGCCCCTACATCTCTTTCCTTAAACAGGTTACGCAATGAAAAAGGAAACGCGTTTGCCCCAGCGCCAGTCCATAAGATTACATGGGTATGACTATGCCAAGACCGGGGCGTATTTTGTAACCATTTGTATTAGGAATCAAGCATGTTTAATGGGTAAAATCGCGGATGGCGAGATGGTCCTAAATCGTGCCGGGCAGATGGCTGAATCCGTTTGGGTTGAATTACCCGCACGATTTTCAAACATACAGATGGATGAATTCACTATAATGCCAAATCATTTTCATGGGATCGTGATTATCCAGCGTAGGGGCGAATCTTGTATTCGCCCGCGGTCAGGGACGGGCGATCACCAGGATCGCCCCTACGGGACACTGCCAGAATCAATCAGCCGGATAGTACAGGCTTTCAAATCTATTTCCACCGGTGAATATATACGAGGTGTTAAATCGCACGATTGGTCACCGTTTCCCGGGAAACTATGGCAACGCAATTATTATGATCATATTGTGCGGGATGATGACGAATTGGCAAAAATTAGAGAATATATTAAAAACAATCCACTCAAATGGGAATTTGATAAAGAAAATCCTGCGGCCTTGAATCTCACGAATAGAAAAATGCCGGAAGAATCCTGGATGATATGACAATTGGGATGGTATCTTATTCGGATAATGTCATGATATTACCAATCTATACTCAACGGCAATAGATCTCCCATTTTTGACACGAGTCTTGTATTCGCCCACAAACATCATCTTCCTTAGGCCTATCTATGATGTCACCCATCCCCGTCAATCAACTCGCACAAAAAACCTTGCTTTAACCACCCTTTTTTTATAATTTGACTTAAAATGATTTGATCACGTCAAAAAAGGAATATAGTGTTTGTTCGGGTTTAGATTTTAAATTTTTAAACAAATCTGAGTTGATGAGACGGGGGCTGGTTTGCATGAGTAATGAAGATAAGTATAAAGAACTGGAAAGACGAAACGCCGAAGCCCTGATGGGCGGCGGGCAGGCGCGTATCGATGCCCAGCATAAAAAGGGAAAACTTACGGCCCGGGAGCGGGTCGAGTATTTGCTGGACGACGGGACGTTCGAGGAATTCGACCGGTTCGTGGTGCACCGGAATACCGATTTCGGCATGGAAAACAATAAAATACCAGGCGACGGAGTGGTCACGGGCTACGGCACTCTAGGTGGGCGGCTGATATACATATTTTCCCAGGATTTCACCGTGTTCGGCGGGTCCTTGAGCGGGCCGTTTGGAGAAAAAGTCTGCAAGATCATGGACCTGGCAGTGGCCAACGGCGCCCCGGTCATAGGACTGAACGACTCCGGCGGGGCGAGAATTCAGGAGGGTGTTGTTTCTCTGGGCAGTTACGGTGAGATTTTTAGGAGAAACGTCCTGGCTTCCGGCGTGATTCCTCAGATATCCGTAATCATGGGTCCCTGCACCGGCGGGGCGGTCTATTCCCCGGCCATTACCGACTTTACCTTCATGGTGGACCAGACGTCCCACATGATGATCACCGGGCCGCAGGTGATCAAGACGGCTACACACGAGGAAGTGGACCAGGAAGACCTGGGAGGGGCAAAAAGGCACAATACCACCAGCGGGGTGGCACATTTCATGGCCAAAAACGATAAGGAGGTCCTGGATATGGTGCGTGAACTCATGGCCTTTCTGCCGTCAAACAACGCCGCCATGCCGCCCCGGATAAGATGCACGGACGACCCTGATCGGATCGAGATGAAAATTCGCGCAATCATCCCGGACAATCCCCGAAAACCTTATGATATGAAGGAAATCATCCGGACCGTGGTGGATGATGGCTACTTTTTTGAATCCCACCAAAGATTCGCCAAGAACATGGTCACCGGTTTTGCCCGGCTGGGCAGCAGCCCGGTCGGTGTCGTGGCCAATAATCCCCGTTTTCTGGCCGGGTGCTTAGATATTGACGCCTCTGA
>JAZGHI010000649.1:0-5245 GCA_036480955.1 Candidatus Adiutricales bacterium | reverse complement strand
GATCTCCGGCGGCGTAGGGTCCCTCAGTCTGGTCTTGAGTGCTATCATTGTCGGTCTGGGAATCGGATGAGGTTTTGTCATCTTTTGGAGGCTGGCCGTCAACCACCTCATTTTTCTCGGATTTTTTGGCCACCAGGACTTCTTCTCCGTTGGATGAATCTTCTTCGCCTTCGGAAAAGGCATCCCTGGCGTCTTCCCCGGCTTCTTCGAGGAGTTCCATGAATTGGAGCCTCTGCTCCAGACTTGCTATTCCTTGAGATACCGAGGACGGTAAATTTCCTCCGAATAGATCCTTCAATTTTTTTCTTAATTTCTCTAATTCTTCCTCGTCCAGGTTCTCATCTTGAAGCGCTTCAAGCATGGGTGTGTTAGCGGCGTCACCCAGGCTCAAGTCGGCCGCGAGAGTGCGGGCCAGCTTGTGGCTCTCGGAACTGAGCTCCTGAAGGAGATCGTCGAGTGACTCAAGAAGCTCCCTCCTGCCAACGGTTCGGTCGCTTAACTCTTCTGACATCTGTTTCATGCGCCGGTACAAATCGTCTTGGGCCTTATCCTCTCCCGCGGCTCCCTTTATCATTTTTTTCTTGGTGTAACGGTTCATCTCCGCGCCTATTTGGGCAAGTATTTTTGCCTCAGACGCACTTCTTATCGAACCGGAAGGAGAAAAGTTGAATAGGAGAAGTGAAATCAGGACCAGCGATAGGAAGGGAATTATAACATGAACCGGTGAAAAGGCCTTGGGGAAGATTTGATTGGCTTTCATCGAGTCTAACAATCGCGAGACGTCTTCGTACAACAGCTCGACAAAAATAGACATCCGTCCAAGACGCTGGCATTCATAGGCCGTACTGATCCTTTCTTTAAGGTCCAGCCGGGCGTCAATCTCGATGAGTTCTTCCATGAGGCTTTTATTGGTACGGATTGTATAAAGCAGGGAAAAGGCTATGGATATCAGTGTTAGGAGACCGTAAACGCTAATCCCTTCGAAATCATACAGGCCGAATTCCTTTAAGCCCACGGCCGCGGAATTTAAGGCCAGCGAGATAAGAACAGCCGCTACAAGAGTCCGCCTGACAGTTCGCCTGATAATTATCCTGTCAAGTTTTTTGAAACTTTTTGAGAATCTGTCTTCGGCGGTCAAACTGATCTCCTCGTCAGGTTTCTGCGCCTTATAATAATCTGGTTAATCAACGTCAGCGCGAGGATTACTCCCGTCACTCCCAGTATATACAAAAAGTACGTATTTTCCGGTGCTTTTGAAAAGGATTCAGGTCCGACGTGAAAGAGGTAGAGATTGAAAATCGGATTGATAAAAAAAGCAAAAGCAAAGGTGGAAAGGAAGAAGATGGCGAAAAACAACCTGGTGAAAAAGCGACCCCAACGGTTCCACTGTCCGAAACAGAGATACATTAAAAAGCTGAAGGTCCGGCAGATAAGGGAGGCTGTAAAGATGACGGCCAGAGATTTGAAGAAGGCTCCAGGCGTAATTCCGGAAACAGCCGCCGAGATTATAAGCAGCGGAAGGGTCAATGAAATCATGAAGATTGTATGTAGTATGAACTCGATAAACCCGTAGGGAATGAAATTATTTTCCTCTTCGAAAAGCACTATGCCTTTTCTTTCCAGTCTGGTGAAATAATCATCCGAGTGCATTTCCCTCAGACCTATCTTAAGGCTCAGGTAGGAATGTACAAGCATAATGCAGGTAAATGTCGCCAAGTATGCAATAGGCATTCGGAATTCTTTAATAAAGGAGATCAGGTTGCTTTTAGGCCAGAATAAAACAAGAAGTAAAGTCAGGATCCACACGCAGCTGAAAGATACCGAGGCCACCATAGGATGAAAAAACGCGGCCAGGTGCTTGGGCTCATTTTTTAACAGGTAATCGAATTTCATGATTTATCCCGCACCGGGATCTCCCATTCCAATATAGCCGCACTCTCCCCTTCGGCGGCCTGCTGAGAGAGCCCGGAAGGCCTCACCTCAGAATTGATCCATCCTAGTATATAAACCACGTCTTTTCTTTGTTCGAAGTGAGACTGGATGGAAAAAAACAGGCTGGTCATGATTTTGTTCTGCAACGTCCTCAGTAAAGGAGTTTGAGCCAGCGCAGCCGTTTTTTGCAAAATTTCTTCCCGAGTCGTGAGGGACGGCAGCCGGGAGAGCATCTCCCGGTCGAAACTCATCACTCGGACCTTCCCCTTTGGAATGTTACCGATTAAAAAAGACCGGCCGGTGTAAAAAAGCCGGGCGTTTACTAGGTCGTGGGGTGTGTTGTTTTTGAAAGAAAGCTTCAAGGCATTTTCTTCCATAACGGCCTCTCCTTGAAGCTGAAAATCGATCACCGAATCCACCTGAAAGAACCGGTGCGACCATCTATCTATCGGTATAACTGCGGTTTGCCCGTATTCGGTCTGATGGAGGGTATAACTATGCCTGGTTATGTTTTCGGGTCTGTCCGACGGGATGGCTCTGAAAGGGTGGGTGTCTGGATTGAAAACCAGTTTAATTCTCTCATCCCTGAATGAATAAAATCCGATTGTATATTTCATGACGGCTTTCTGGCTGTTGCCGACCACCTTAAGACGGGTATAACTATTGTAGGTCAGAGCCTTTTTTAAAGAATCGCGATAGTATATCCAGAAACAGGAAACGGAAACCACGATGACCATAACGGCCAGGCAGGCCAATAGACGCCGTCTCTGGTCGTTTTTTCTGACCAGTCGGTTAAAGAAAAACTGTCCAAGGACAAGGTAGACTAAAAGGAAACCGAAGGTCCATAGAAAACCAGGAAAGGCCGGGACAATTTGAGAAATCATGAGGGGGAGTATTTCCTGGTCCTGTTGTTTAGAAGCAAAAAAACCGGGTTGCGGTTTTTGTTCCCAAATCCTGTTCCATAGGGCCCGGTTGCCTTCCCATTCGATGAAAGGTTGGTCCTGATAATCGAATGCTGTGAAGATAATTTTCCCTTGCTCGATTTTCCTCTGCGTAATAATCGGGATTCCCTGTTCTTTCAACAGGGGTATGGCGCCGGCAATCTCAGTCTGAAGAATAAGGAAAGGATTTTCACTTTTAAGCTGGTGACCGCTAAAGCTGGCGAGGGAATCGAGCTGGAAAACCTTTTTAAATCCCTGGATATCAACGCTTAAAAAACGCTGGATTTTTGGGGTCAGTAATGAACCGTAATTATGCCCGCTGCTCAAGATTAAAAATCCGCCTTGCACCACCCAGTTGGCGAGTGCGTTGAGCTGTCTTTCTCTCAAGCTGTCGATTATTCCCGTGTTCGCAATTATCATTTCTACACCGTCATAGCCAAACCAGGCGTGGGGCAGAAATTCCGCGCGCGGTACTACGGCTTTGAATTCCGCTGGCAAATTGGATAAAAAAGCCGGTGTGATTTTTTCGCCAAGCAGCACGGTCAGGCCTTGATCGGAATAGTGGGGTCTCAAGTTTAGCGAGGAAGAGAGAATTGTAGTACCGCCCTGCGTAAGTCTTATCTTTAAAGGATGAGTAAAAGTATCGATCAGAATAGTAAAAGGAAATGATTTTGTCGAACCCGGTGGAAGATTCACATCAACGGCATAGGTGGCGGATTTGACATTCCTCAGGTATTCGCTGCCCCTAGTGACGATTACTTCAAGTGAACCGTCAAAGCTAGGGCCTTTATTCTCAAGGGAGACGGTGAGCGGGGTCCATGAAGACAGCTTGAACACGCCGTTAAAGCCCAAAGAATACTCCATACTGATCGAACCGGATATGGCTGTACCAGTGAATACAAATAGAACCATAAACCACTGAACCAGAAGGCAGGTTAATCCTTTTAAAACAGATTTGTACGTATTCACACCTTCACCCGTGCGGTATTACTTGTCCTGCCTGGCCAACGAATCCATGACCATGACCTGAACAGAAATAAGATTACCCTTCGGGATTGAAATCGTCAACGAGAAACAGTTCCGCACCCAGTCTATCGTAGCTGGCGCTTCTCTCCATGGCCCACAAGACCTTTGTTTTTCAATGAGAAGGCGGCCCATGGTCATCTCAAATAGTAACTGCTCAATTTTTAAATGAAATCCGGATCGCATAATTTTTCGAAGGTATAAAAGGTTGTAGGTAAATGTAAAAACCGGGTACATTTTAAACTGGGGGGTTCTGTCCGAGGGCCAAGGAAAAAAATATCTGGTATTATGCTCTATTTGGCGCTAAAATCCGGCCTCATGTTTATTTAATTGCTCTAGACCGATGCCTGGAGCATATGACCTGTTCCTGGAGGTTACGGAAGAATGGATCTTGAAATCAATCTAGTTCCCCTGGAAAACCGTAAAGAGAAACCGCGCAACGAGGATGATTTAGGTTTTGGCGATATTTTTACCGACCACATGCTCATGATGGATCATAAGGAGGGCCAGGGCTGGCATAACGCTCGTATTACCGCCTTCCAAGACATTAAACTTTCACCCGCGGCCATGTCCATCCATTACGCGCAATCAATTTTCGAGGGACTCAAGTGCTATCGTCGCCAAGACGGCGGGATTCAGCTTTTTCGTCCGCGCGATAATTTTATGAGATTTAACCGATCCGCGTCCAGGTTATGCATGCCCGAATTAGACGTTGAGTTCGCTTTAGAGTCGCTGAAGGAATTCATTCGAATCGAGAGCGACTGGGTGCCTCGAAGCCAGGGATCATCTCTTTACGTCAGACCGACCATGATGGCCACCGAGCCGCATTTGGGGGTTAGGCCTGCCTTGGAATACCTTTATTTTGTCATACTTGGACCGGTGGGCGCCTATTATAAAGAAGGATTCAATCCGATTTCCATTCTCGTTTCGAGCGAATACGTGCGGGCGGTGCGAGGCGGAGTAGGTGAGATCAAGGCCGCGGGTAATTATGCGGCCAGTCTATACGCGGCCAGGGAAGCTCAGGAGAAAGGTTTCACTCAGATTTTATGGCTCGATGCCATTGAACGGAAATATATCGAGGAAGTGGGTACTTCCAACATCTTTTTTCTCTTTGAGGACGAACTGGTCACTCCTCCCCTGGGAGGGAGCATCTTAAGTGGTATCACGCGTCTATCTGTCCTGGATTTGACCAGGAAATGGGGCGAGGTTGAAGTTGTGGAACGCCCCGTTGCCATTGACGAGGTCATGGCTAAAGCCAAGAGTGGTGAGCTGAAGGAGGTGTTTGGCGCCGGGACAGCGGTGGTTATCTCGCCTGTAGGTGAGATCAGCTTTAATGGAGAGACGGTCAA
>JAZGHI010000648.1:0-15526 GCA_036480955.1 Candidatus Adiutricales bacterium | reverse complement strand
GACTAAAGCTTTAGGTCAATACGCCGATAGTATGGTTTTACATGATTTTATTGGCTTTTTTTATAGGAAAAAAGTATTAGTCATCTTCCCTCACGGTCATACTTTATCATTAGAAGGCAGAGGTCTGCTTAGAGATCGCAGCCGGCGCAATCAGGCCGTATCGACTGGAAATTGCATTATTCTCAGATCAACTGCTGTATCGTGTGAACGGATGGACCGGCGACCGGAATGTTTTGCTCAGCCCCAAAAAAATCCGTTACCGGCTTCATGGGAACTTAATAATTTATACTTTATAGTGCCGTTATCCTTTGTTCAAATAGAGATCTGGTTTCGAGCTTAAGACAAGTAACTTACTGATAGTACGCGATATTCAGACATTTGGCCCCGGTGTTTCGGCCTGCATGGTTACTGGTAAGCAGCATCATCGGATGAGACAATCGCCCGAAAAAAACTGCTATTAATGGCGAGCAGACATTGCTTGATATTGAGTGAAATCTCTTATACGCTGAAGCACGGGAGCGTAAACTTAAACTTGACAGAGAAGGATTAAACACTGTCTATTCAGCCCTTTTCTTGTATCAGGAATCTTACCTAGCGCGCTAACCAGCCTGTTGTGTTTAACGCCGGGGCCTGCGCTGAAAGATTTTTGAGGTGAGGGAGCGAAAGGAGATGAAATCGGGCAGAATATCAATCATTACTATTGATCATCCCGGTATTTTTATACATGACGGCCTCATTCTCGGCCGGGCAAGAAGATACCTGGATTGTTTTCGAAAGGACATACCTGTTAGGACCTCTAAATGGCGCCATCGGGAAGGACAGCATCTTTGTAACAGCCTCTGGAAATACTTATAAATCAAATAGTTACCTTTATATAGAGGCATATATTTACAACCCTAAAGTGACCGTTTATAAAGACCGTGAGATTTATCAACTCCGGATTCAAGATCTCAATCTCACAATCCCGGCTGAAAAAAATGAGACAGAAAATGCCCGGGCCGACATCTCAAGCTGGGCCCAAATGCCGGATGTAACAGAGAGTTATATTTGCAGCGCCTTTACCGGCTTGGCCAAAGGAAATAAATACGAACTGGAAAACGGCCAGGTATGGGGGCTATCGAGGTGCACGTGGCCAGACCACTGGAGGTATGCGAGCAGAGAGACCGGAAAGGGATATACGCCAAGGCCAGAGCCGGAATAATGAAAGGTGTTACTGGAATCGACGACCCATACGAAGCCCCGGTCAATCCGGAGATTGTGTTTGATACGAGTGAATTGACCCCTGAAGAAGCTGCCCAGGAATGCTTACTTTATTTGGAGGAGAAAGGGTTTATAAAATAAATCATTCCTGATTGCTTTGATCCCTCACTTCGGGCGGTCATAGCCCGGACTCTATCCCACTTGTTCTTCCTGAAAGCCTCTTCCGGCCAGGATCATGACGGCGACCCAGGTTGAGAAAAAAAAGGATGATAGGGAAGATGGCAACCATCGGCCAACGGTCAGTCAAGCCTATCTAACAGGGCCGCGGCCAGCAGGGGGAACATTATTTCGTGGTGTCCGATCAGGTTAAAACCCCGGCCTCCCTCGAATCCCGGTCTTTCAACAACATTACGGGCGGGGCGGTAGTGGTGCTTAAAGTCCATATTTACCGTGGTTATTCCTTTTAAGGAATAGCCCAGATTCCTGGCCAGGCTGACTCCTTTCAAGAACACCTCAGGCAGAATCACGGCTGAACCGAGGTTGATAAAAACACCTTCTTCAAGGGTCGCTACGGCCTCACAAAAGAGCCGAAAATCGGCCAGACTGGCCTGACCCAGGGCGGCGCCGTCTGTCTGGTGGTGGATGTGGGTAATGTCCGTGCCCAAAGCCACGTGCACCGTTACCGGGACATCGAGGGTGGCGGCCGAGGCGAAAATACTCTCTTTAATGAACGGGCATTTGTCATTTATCAGTTTATGGCCCAGGGCCCGGCCCAAGCCTATCCCGTCCCGCACGGCTTCTTCGGCCGTTGTGTTAATCACCCGAGCCGTTTCCCGGGCCATGCCGAAAGTTCCTTGCTCGAGTGACCCGTCGACGTCCTCAGAGGTTTCCCCCACCAGGGCCACTTCCGTATCGTGCACCATCACCGAACCGTTGACGGCCAGAAGCGAGATAATTCCCCGTTCCATGAGATCAATTATAATGGGTCCCAAACCCACCTTGATCGGATGTCCTCCCATGGCCAGTATCACGGTCCTCCCATCCTGAACGGCCCTGGCCAGACGCTCGACTACTTCTGTTAAGTCCTTTACCGCCAGGAACCGGGGCAGGCCGGAGATGAATTCCTTAAGGCTTCCTCCCGCTCGCCATTTATGGCCAAAGCCGTTGATTGATACCATGCTCTTCCTATCTTTCAGAGAGTAAGTCTTGATATTTTCAAGATTAAGTGACGGAAATCTTTTCATTATTTAAAGAACCTCCCTTTAATAGGCTGAATAAACTTAATAAAATGGGATTGCACTCAGGATTGTAAAATATCTTGGATCAGGTATCAACTGTTTTACGGTTACTGGGTAAAACGAGTCATTGGAAACTGGTTTATGAGAAAAAAGCATTGTGTCTTTTATCTTATCTAATATTTTCTTCGTATAGGAATAGTTGTGAAAACCATACTTTCGCTGTATTGACCGAAATGCCTGTTAAGTAATAACTTACTATTTTATATAGTATTTTCATTCGGATGCCAATTGTATCTATGGCCGGCGCTATCTTTTAGACATATTGTAATGAGGAAAAAACTATGAGATCAAAACTCCTGGCCAGTTTTCTTGGATTTATTGTCGTCCTGAGTCTATTCGCTCTGAGTCCTGGGAAGGCCCTGCCTTTTCTTTTTACCCGGCTATCACAAGACGATACCAGCACTTGGGATTCTGATGGTTGAGCCAACCGGCCTTCTTGTTATTTGATGACCAGATCCTTAGAACGGCTAACTTCAAAGCATAATCTCGAAAGAATTGATTTTTGGCCCTGGTCTTGGTACGATATCCCAAATCAAAACGGGGTTTCATTTTGAACGACCGTTAGGTTCAAATCTGAATTCAGGTAAGATGAAAGCGCGCCTTTATTAACACATGATTTCCGGCTTCCTCAAGAAATTAATGTCGTTTATATAATAACAGAGACTGAAGCCTGACTTCCATAACACCGCTGCGGAGGAACAAATCGAGATGAATATTTGCGTCATTGGGACAGGATACGTCGGTTTAGTCGCCGGCGCCTGCTTTGCCGAGTTCGGAGTAAACGTCACCTGTGTGGACAAGGCTGAAGACAAAATCAGACTGCTGAATAACGGTGAGATACCTATATACGAGCCGGGCCTTGAAGAACTTCTGGCCAAGAACGTCCGAGAAAATCGGCTTCACTTTACCACGGATCTCGAAAACGCGATTCAGCAGGCCCTGGTAATTTTCATCGCCGTGGGTACGCCGTCGGATAAGTCTGGAGAGGCGGACCTGACGGATATCAAACAAGTCGCGGCTTCTATCGGCCAGCATCTGAATGATTATAAAGTAGTGGTCACTAAAAGCACGGTACCCATTGGGACAAACCGGTTAATCGAGGAAATAATCCGTGAAAATCTGTCCGAAGAACACCCGTTCGACGTGGTTTCAAATCCTGAGTTTTTGAGAGAAGGTTCGAGTCTCGAAGATTTTATGCGGCCGAACAGGGTGGTTCTCGGGTCGGACAGCAAACAGGCCCTGGCCATTGTTAAAGATCTTTACCGTCCCTTGTACCTGATCGATGTACCCTTTGTTCTGACCAATGTTGAGACCGCGGAACTCATTAAATACGCCTCCAACTCTTTTCTGGCGGTTAAGATTTCTTTTATCAACGAAATCGCGAACATGTGTGAATTAGTTGGGGCCGACGTACACCACGTGGCCAGGGCTATGGGTCTTGACCGGCGCATCGGTTCTAAATTTCTTCACCCGGGGCCAGGTTTTGGGGGTTCGTGTTTCCCGAAAGACACATGGACCATGGCCTATATGGCCAGGGAATTGGACTACGATTTTGAAATAGTCAATGCTATAATTGCTGTAAACCAGCGCCAGAGAGAGCGCATGGTAACAAAAATAGAGAACGCGATTGGAGACCTGGCGGGTAAAACAATCGCTTTTCTAGGTCTTACCTTTAAACCCAATACCGATGACATCCGGGAGGCGCCGGCCATCTTCATCATACAAGAATTAGTAAAAAAAGGCGCTAGGATAAAGGCTTTTGATCCGGCCGGCGTGGACAATGCCAAAGAGGTTCTCCCTGATATCGAATACACCGGTGACGCCTACGGCACCATGGAAAATGCAGATGGACTGGTGATCACCACAGAGTGGAACCAATTCCGAAACCTTGATTGGGATAGGGTTAAAGGCCTGTTAAAAAATCCAGTGGTAGTGGATTTACGCAATATTTATGAACCGGACCGGATGAAAGAACTGGGCTTTAGATACTCTACCGTGGGACGGTAAATCTTGTTGAATGTTATCTGAGAGTAACGAACAAAAAATCTTTCCGTTTCGGGCACTGTGTTCGATATAAAAAATTAAAATAAAAAAACCCTGAGGAAAGGCGAGGTGTTACCATGAAAAAGAGCATAGGCTGTCTACTGAGCCTGATTTTTTTAATAGTCTGCTTTAATCAGGCCTTGGCCGAGGAAAACAATGATATTAAAGGCCGATATACTTTTGGTCCAAGTGATATTCTTGAGATATCCGTATGGAAGGACGAGACCCTGAGTCGAAAGATTGTGGTTCCGCCTGACGGGGTTATTTCTTTTCCTCTGATCGGGGATATCGATAGTACCGACATAACCGTGGCACAGCTCAGAGAAAAGCTTACTACTTTGCTCATCGAGTTTATGCCTGAGGCCAACGTTACAGTGCTTTTGATAGAGGCCAGGAACCTGAAGGTCTATGTGATCGGAAAAGTGAACAATCCGGGTGTGTTTCCCATTGACCTGGAAACTAACATCATGCAGGTTTTATCCATGGCCGGAGGATTCACGCAATTCGCCTCATCTCAAAAGATCATGATTATACGCACCGAGGGTGATAGAGTGATAAAAATACCCTTTAACTTTAAAGAAGTGGAAAAAGGAAACAAACTGGATCAGGTTATTTTTCTCCGGCGGGGAGACGTTATCGTCGTACCGTGAAACGAATTGAGGTCAAGTCCGCTGCCGCCGAACTGGTATCCAGGAGAAGGAGCCGCTCTTTATTTCGAAATGATCACTCCGTGGAGTCCGGCCATTTTATTTTCCAGCCTTTTTTTAGTCTAAGAGAGGAAAGCTCCGAAAGTTATTGACTTGGTTGGTGTTCTCTCATATATGATGGCCTTGGTCAAATTAACCGGCCAAGATGGATTTTGAATGAGAATAAGAAGAACAGCCTGAATCTGAAGTTGACGGAAATAAAAATTAAAAATACAAAGTACACAAGTATAATAATGGTCATTTCCTTTCTAACTTTATTAACCATGGTCTGGCCCATGGCCGCCCAGGCCGCCGGTACCTACTCCATCAAGCCTTCCATACAGATTACGGGAGATCTTGACAGCAATTCAGGATTAACCCCTGCTGACGAATCAGAAGAATACATTCTGATCATTAAGCCTTCTCTGGATGCTGATTACGCCAGTCCGCGCCTGAACTGGTCACTTAATACCAACCTGGCATTTCGACGCTATGCCAATAATAAACGGCTGAACGCGGATTTTTGGCGAGGTTTTAGTCTTGGGGCCGGATATATCGTTTCCACTCGATCAGATATAAAAACCAGCGTCAACTATTTGTCGGACAAGGCGATTCTTCCGGAGCCTGAGGAAACGGGACTGTCGACGGCACTGACAAATAAGCAGATTTATTCCCTTTCCGGTACGTTTTCTCACAAACTGAGTGAGCGATCGGGGCTGAACTTATCTTTGACCTATTCTGGAGCCGAATACGATTTCCCCGGCTACGTAGGTAGGCGTTCCGGTAAAATCGGCCTTGCTTACAACCGGCAATTGGCCGGCCATAGAAATTCTATATCCATCATATCGGGCTATTCATTAGACGACTCACGGCAAAGCCGTGTGAATACATATAGATTAAATTTGGGATGGTCCCGTTTTTTCAGTGAAACATTTGATCTTTACGCTGCCCTGGGTGGGCGCTACAGCCGGGTGAAGAACAAACAGTCCCCTCCCACCGGGACTGAATTGGACGGGCAGGAAAACTCAGACATCGTCATCGATATTGCCATCCATAAAAGAGGACAAAATTATTTATCTACGGTTGGTTATAATCGCGATCTGAGCTTGAGTTCGCTTGGGGAGCCGGTGGGAAAAGATAAAATGTACGGTCAGGGTAAAATGATCTTATCGGCCAGACTCGATTTCCTCATTTCCGCGTACCTTCAATACGTCAGAACAGTGGCCGTAAACCTTCAGACTGACAGCAGGTACTTCCAGATATCCCCTGGCCTTGGTTATCGGATTACGGACAATGGGGCTGTGCGGGGCTCCTACAGTTATGCCGGTTTAAAAGATTTCCTGTTGGTCGGAGGCAACGAAATCTACAGGCATCAGGCCTCGTTTTCCTGGACTTTATCCAGAACAAAAAGTTCTTACCGGTTCGAATATATCTTTACCGGGATCAAGGATTTTACTCTTATTGGCGATAATCTTATTGAGCGCCACAAAGTTTTACTATCATGGACTTACCGATTTATGTATAGGTGATTAACTTAAAAACTGCTCATGTACGAACAACGAATAATCAATGACATTTTAGGCATCGTAAGAAGACGGAAGCTCGGATTTATTATAGCCTTTATTCCGGTATTAGTGGTCGGGATCATTTACGCTTACTCTCAATCGCCGATGTACCGATCCCAAACAACTATTCTGATAGAGGGGCAGCAGATTCCTCTCGAATATGTCCGAACGGCTGTAACCAGTTATATTGATGAACGGCTGGCCATCATCCGCCAGCAGGTCCTAAGCCGGACAAAACTCCTGGAAATCGTTAATGAGCACAATCTATATGCTGAAATGCGCAAACGGTACACCGTGGAAGAGATCATTTCTAAGATGAGGGAATCTATCAGTCTCAGAACTATCAGTGCCGAAGTTTCCGGTGGAAGAGCAGGGCGGGGCGGGGGCTCGGCTACCATCGCCTTCACTCTTTCTTATGAAGGTTTGAATCCGGCCGTAGTACAGAGGGTTACTAATGTGCTCGCTTCTCTATACCTTGAGGAAAATGTAAAAACCAGGGAGAAACGAGCCGCTATTACTACTGAATACTTACAGAATGAACTGGAAAACATAAAGACTGAACAGGATTCAATCTGGGAAAAGATTACTGAACTGAAGATAAAACATTTTCGCGAACTGCCGGAATATACCCCCGTCAACCTCCAAACCCTTGAAAGATTCTTCCGTGACCGCGATCAATTAGACCTGCGTATTAGGACTCTGCAGGAAAGGGGGGTATTTTTTCAGAGCCAATTACTCTTCATAAAAATCCAAGTAGCTGAAGAATCACCAAAATCCAGCATTTCACCCTTGGCCGCAGGATTAGAAAATCTGAAGCTTCAGCTTCTTGTTTTGGGCACCAAACTTTCAGACAAGCATCCGGATATCAAACAGTTAAAACGCGAAATCAAGGATTTGGAAGCCCAGATAAAAAAATCAGAGGAAGCCGGGAACGCTGTAAACATGTCTTCCAGCGTGGCAGGGCAGTCTGCCGGAGGACCGGTGCAGGGAAAAGCGACGGCTACAGCGTCCGATGTGCCTGAGGAACTACTTACCAACCCAAATTATATTAATATAATGACCCAACTTAACATTTTAAAACTGGAAATCAGCCGATTAGAGCAAGAGAAAGAAAAAATAAAGTCAGATATTGACGTGTATCAAAAGAGAATCAAAGGGGCGCCACTGATTGAAAAAGAATATGCAAATCTTAATCGCGACTACCAGCATGCCAGCCAGAGATATAATGAGACCGTGTCTCGGCTGGCGCAAGCCAAGGCCTCCCAGGCCCTCGAAGAAACACAGCGGAGTGAGCGCTTTACCATACTCGAACCGGCGCTGCGGCCGTCGAAACCTTTCAAACCGGATCGAAGGGCAATCATTATGGTCGCGTTTGTTCTAGCCTGTGGGGCCGGCGCCGGGTTCGCGGGGATTCGGGAAAGCCTGGATAATTCAATTAAAACCCAGGAGCAGCTTGTCGCCCTGTCCGGGTTACCGGTTTTATCAATTCTTCCTCTCGTCAAAACGGAAAAACAACGTAAGGCTGGCCGCATAAAGATTGTAACAGTCATTCTTTTGATTATTATTATTGGTGCAGCGGCTCTGTACCTGATACATACCATGTTCATGCCGCTTGACATTTTATGGATAAAGGTACAAAGGCGCTTAATCGCGTAAATTTGTATCTGCTTGACTGAAAGGTTTCAACTAAAGTCCGGAAAATTGCCGAAAGCTTTTCCCCCTTATGGAGTCACATAATATGAGCAAATTGAAGAAGGCATTGGAAAAGGCCAAAGAATCCAGAATGGGGGAAACCGGGGCGATTCCAAAAACCCCGGTGGATAAACTGGTTCCACCGCCTACTCCTCCCGTGCGCACGCAGGTAGAAAAACCACTCCCGGAGAAGCAAGGTCCGGCTTCCCATCGTACCAGGCAAGTCGAGATTGATCGGGAAAAACTGATTAAAAACAAGGTCATAACCCTCTATCATCATGATGATACCGCCGATAAAATAAAAATTCTTCGTACCCAAGTCCTGGAAAAGTTAAAAGAGACCGGTGGGAACAGCGTACTGATCTCTAGCCCGAATCAGGGCGAGGGCAAGACGATTGTCTCAATCAACCTGGCCGTGAGTATGACTCAGGAGATGAACAAGACCACGCTTCTGGTTGACGCCGATCTCAGAAAACCCTTCGTGCATAAATATTTTGGATTCGAGGCGGAGAAAGGCTTGGCCCAGTATTTATTAGGTGAAATTGAATTGTCCGAGGCACTAGTAAATCCAGGGATTGACAAACTCACTATCCTGCCGGGCGGTACACCTTTGCCCAGTTCTACCGAGTACCTCGGATCACCTAGAATGCAGTCACTAGTTAAGGAATTGAAAGAACGCTACCAAGACCGGATTATAATATTTGACACCTCTTCCCTTCTAACAAGGGCCGATCCAATCGTGTTTTCTACGAACATAGATGGCATCATTTTGATCATCGAAGCGGAAAGGACTTCCAACAAGGACATCGAAAGGACCTTGGAACTTCTTAAGGACAGACCGATCCTCGGCACTTTAATCAATAAGGCCAAGGGCTCCAGGCTCTAGACAAATACTAGCTTATGTACGAATCATTTTACGGTTTCAAAGAAAAACCATTTAATCTACTGCCCGACCCAGATTATCTTTATATGAGCCAGGGCCATGAGAACGCGTATACCCACCTGGAATACGCCATCCTGGAAAATAAGGGTTTTGTGATCATTACGGGCGAGATCGGTTCGGGCAAGACCACACTCATCAATTTCCTCCTGCAAAGGGCTCCGGAAGACATTCAAGTAGGGATTATCAACAATACGGGCGTCACGCCTCTCCAGTTCATCAAGATGATGCTTCAGGAGTTTGAAATCGAGGTGGAAGGGGCTGATAAATCCAAGATGCTCGCTGGTTTTAGTAGCTTTCTGGTTGAAAAGTTTGCCCAGAATAATCGTGTGGTACTTATCGTGGACGAGGCACAGAATCTTCCAAAAAGGACCCTTGAGGAAATCAGGATGCTTTCCAATTTGGAAACCGAGAAAAACCACCTGATTCAGATAATATTGGTCGGACAGCCGGAACTGAAATCGAAACTCCAGGACCCGGGAATGGCCCAGTTCGTTCAGCGAGTCTCCGTTTATTCTCATCTGCAGGCCTTAAAAGAAGAGGATGTCGAGAAATACATACATCACCGTTTGAAGGTGGCCGGGGCGAAAAATTTTGAAATATTCAATCGGGAAGCCATTGAGGCCATCTATAAATACTCCCGAGGAATTCCGAGGGTGATTAATACATTGTGCGATACCGCACTAGTCTTTGGCTATGCCGATGATTTGAAGGTCATCGAGAAGCAGACTATTACGACGGTAGTTGAGAGCCGAGAATTAGGTCTGACCACTCTCGTTGAAAATGAAAGCGGAAAAAAGTCAACTACCAGGACCAGCGCCCGGAAACGTTTTAGCCAACGTATAAAATCCATGGAAAAAAGAATGGCTACACTGCAATCGACCGTGGACGGGCTGGAGAGTAAATTAGAACTCTTAATACAAACCAGGGGGAAAAGGGACAGTCTTAGCGTTGAACTTTTCAACATGCTTAAAAAAAGCATGGACAGCCGGAGCCGGCTAACGTCCAAGTATTTACGACTGAAAATGGAAAAGGAGAGGAATTCGACGCTGAATCCAGAGCAAAAGGTTCAGCCTAAGGCCTCCCTTTTTTCGAGGCAAAAAGGTAAGGAATCAAAAAAAGGATAAACGAATTGAAAATTCACCCCCTTCTGCAAACACCCTACGGTCTGAAAAAACTCTTGATTTTACCGGGGATAGAGTATATAAAATTTGTAAGGCTTTGATTTTTTATAGTTATAGTGAGGGCATTTAAAAGAGCTGTAGCCGTGTTGATTTGTCCGCACTATATATCGGTAACAATGCTGTCATTTGCCTGCAACCTAAAGTGGCTAACAAGTTGATCATCCCCACAAAACTTCCGACGGTCAACAGACTGCGAACAGATTCTCCGTTTAGGCCGGAAAGATGAGCGATATAAAGCTGTCCGGAAATACGATTTGCGTTGTGGGACGGAAAAGAAGGCAGAATGAGTTAATGTCTTCTTTTATCGAGCGTGTTACCGGAGCGAGCTGTCTTGCTGGCGAAAACGATTATCATATCCCCAAAATAAACACCCGCGAAGGCATGAATAACACCCGCCTTATACTCTGGGATTGTCAAGGCAACGGGGAGGAATGCCTCCAGGAATTCGAGTCGAATTATAATAACGATTCTCCCTACGATTTGGTGGCCTTTATAAACGTCCGATCCGGCCTGGGTATAGAGGAAGATGCTATAGAACAGGGGATTAGGGGTTTCTTTTATGAATCTGAACCTCTTGAGCTGCTCCCCAGGTGTATAATGGCCATTTTTAAAGGTGAACTCTGGGTCCCGCGACAGTTAATGAGCGGCTACATTCTTCGGAAGAGAACATTCAGTTCCGGTTATTCAAAACGAGCGGGAATCCAACTCTCCGAACGTGAAATCGAAATCCTGAGTTTGGTTACTATTGGGGCTACGAACAAAGAAATCGCCGAAAAACTCCATATTAGCCCTCATACAGTAAAAAGCCATATCTATAATATTTTTAAGAAGATTGACGTACCGAACCGGCTCCAGGCCGTACTCTGGGCCGGTAAAAACTTATAAACGGTTTTTAACAATCTAGAGCTAACCGTAATTGGACCTTTTTTTATTTAAATGACCGTGTCTTGTTTTATAAGCGACTGCCCATGACAGTACTCGTACTTTTTTCGTAGGAAATTGTGCGATTTTTTCTATAAAACCATACTATGTTCGTATTGCTCTTTTTGTCTGGATATTTTACTTTACAATCAGGATGGGCTCTGAATGGAAAATTTACGACGACTAGAAAGATTCTCTCTCAAACTTCCGGCGACTATTGAAATCCTGTCGGACACTGAAGAGCACGACAAAAAGGTACTTAATCTGCTAACCGCCAATATCTGTTCTGGCGGAGCTTTTTTCTACACCGACATGCCTTTACCCGAGGGAACCTCCGTTAAAATAGACCTTGTACTCTCGATCGACGAATTAAAGAAACTTGACGGAAAACAAGCCTTTATAAAGGTTAACGGAGAAGTAATCCGGACTGAGTTAAATGGAATGGCTATCTGCTTTGGGAGGGATTACACTATCAAGTCTGTTTAAGAATATAGGGTAGTCGAAAAAAATCGATTCAATACGTCTCCAGATACTCTTCCAATGGTGTCTAATTCTGCAGACCACCGACAACAGTTTAATCAATCAAAGATTTCCTAAGAAACCCATGTCGGGTGAACTCACCCGGTCATTAATTTTGGGAAATCAAATTTATTTTTCTTTCCTGGCGAAAATACCGCCAGGGTAAAATCCGGTTTTTATACAAAGACAGGCTCATACGCGGAATAAATGATTAGATAGGACATCTAGGCGCCGCACCGATACTTTTAGACGGTTTACAAAAACTGGAATACCGCGGTTACGATTCAGCGGAGATGGCCGTGTGTGACCAGGGTCAGCCACACATTCGGCGGTGTGAAGGAAAATTGACCACGAACCTGGCTAAAAGTGTTACAGTTGAACGATCTGAAATTTGTTTTAAGGCATATCACAGAATTTTTTATAAGATAAAATGGAGGTGCTCGGAGAGCATGAATGACGCCCAACCAGAAAAAGGGAATAACACAACGAAGCTGAACAACTCCGGCGGCAGACAAAATAGTGATCAATATTCCATAAGTCCGGATGGTGAAAGATTTAAGCTTCCAACCGAAGAAGATTACATCCAGGAATCCGAAAAACTGGAGAAGCTTGTTAAGATTCAGAGAGAAAAGGGCCGGGAAATAGTAGTCGTAATGGGTCTAGGATTCGTAGGAGCAGTGATGGCCGGAGTTGTGGCTGATTCGGTCGATAAAGAAACCGGTGAACCGAAGAAGTTTGTCATCGGTATGCAGAGACCGAGTACCAGAAGCTACTGGAAAATTCCCCTGTTTAACAGGGGATTGTCACCGGTAAAATCAGAAGATCCGGAAGTGCCGGCCATAATAAACCGATGTGTAAAAGAAAAAGAAACACTCCTGGCCACTTACACCTACGATGCTCTTAGCCTGGCTGATGTGCTGGTCGTCGACGTCCAATGTGATTTTATAAAACAGGATTTGGGAAATCTGGCTACGGGACACGCTGATATCAGCGCCCTGGAAGAAAGCTTCCGGATAATAGGTCAGAAAATAAAACCGGATTGTCTGGTCCTGATCGAAACCACCGTCCCGCCGGGCACGACCGAACACGTGGCCTATCCGATTATAAAAAAGGCTTTCAAGCGGCGCGGATTGGATGATGAGCCCCTACTGGCCCATAGTTTTGAGAGGGTCATGCCCGGTAAGGAGTATGTCCGGTCGGTCAGGGATTTCTGGCGGGTCTGTAGCGGAATGAATGAAATCAGCCGTGAAAAAGTGGTTCAATTTCTATCTCACGTTCTAAACGTCGATGAATTCCCTCTGACCGTCCTCGACCGGCCTATTGAGAGCGAAACATGTAAGATAGTCGAAAACAGCTACCGGGCTTCGATCCTGGCCTTCCTTCATGAATGGAGCCTGTTCGCTGAAACCAATGGGGTTGACCTGACAAAAGTGATAGAGGCCATTAAGGTTCGGCCCACTCACAGCAATATTATTTTCCCCGGACCGGGTATCGGGGGTTACTGCCTGCCGAAAGACGGTGGGCTCGGTCTGTGGGCTTACAAGCACCTCATGGGTTTTGAAAACGACATCTTCAGGATTACACCCGAGGCTATTAACATCAACGACACGAGAGCCCTGCACGCTACTCAATTGGTGCGCGACGCCTTAAGAAATCTCGGACGCATCGTAGCCGCCTCGCAGATAACACTTCTGGGGGTTTCCTACCGGGAAGATGTGGGCGACACTAGGTATAGCGGATCGGAAATAATTATTCGAAAACTGACCGAAATGGGCGCGGACATAAAGGCCCACGACCCATATGTCCAACATTGGTGGGAGCTTGAAGAGCAGGCCAACTATCCCGTTTCCAGCGCTAGTTGGTCCAGATTCTTTAGAAATCAGGAACACCTGAGCGAATTCCGAATGACGCCTGACCTGGCCGAGGCTCTGGATGGATCGGACGCCGTTGTTCTGGCTGTCCGTCATGAGATTTATTTGAACCTAATCCCCGAAAAAGTTGTGGAAATGACCGGGGGGCCGGTGGCCATAATCGATTGTTTCGGGATCCTTGATGACCAGACGATTGAGAGATATTTTGAATTGGGCTGTGAAGTAAAAGGCCTGGGCCGCGGCCATGTCAATAGAATCAAAGACAAGGTCCGACAGAAAAAATTTCGCGCGGCCGAGAATGCCTAAAGATTAAGGTTGAATTGAATGAATATTCTTGTTACCGGCGCGGCGGGTTTCATAGGCTTTCATTTGAGCAAACGGCTTCTTGAAGAGGGCCACTCCGTTACCGGCCTAGACAACTTGAGCGAATACTACGACATCCGGCTTAAGAGGGATCGGCTGAAACTATTAGACTCAAAAGGCGAGTTCTTATTTGTCAAATTGGATTTGGCTGACCGGGCGGGAATGGAGAGCCTATTCTCGGAAAACAGTTTCGAAAGGGTTGTTAACCTGGCTGCTCAAGCCGGAGTTCGGTACTCCCTGACAAACCCTCACGTTTACGTAAAAAGCAATATAAAAGGTTTTCTTCACATCCTGGAAGGCTGCCGTCACAGTCAAGTCCCACATCTGGTCTTTGCCTCCAGCAGTTCGGTTTACGGTCTTAACACCAGCATGCCCTTTTCAGTACATGATAACGTGGACCATCCCATCAGCCTGTATGCAGCCACAAAAAAATCCAACGAACTCATGGCCCACACCTACAGCCACCTTTATGGTCTGCCGGTATCCGGGCTCCGATTTTTTACGGTTTATGGCCCCTGGGGCAGACCGGACATGGCCCTCTTTCTTTTCACCGAAAACATTTTGCAGGGAAAGGCCATTAAGGTATTTAACAATGGGAACATGATGCGGGATTTCACCTATATCGATGATATTATCGAAAGCGTCGTCCGTGTCATGGACCATATCCCAGAGGCCAACACCCAGTGGTCCGGAGACAAACCCGATCCAGGTTCCAGTCCCGCACCATACCGGCTTTATAATATCGGCAACCATAATCCGGTTAAGCTGATGGACTTCATCGAGGTAATCGAAGAGGCGTTAGGTAAAAAGGCCATAAAGGAATTTTTGCCCCTGCAACCGGGTGACGTCCCGGCCAGTCACGCCGACGTTGCAGACTTGGTCGACACTCTGGGTTTTAAGCCGGCCACGCACATAAGAGACGGTATAGCCCGGTTTATTTCCTGGTATCTTGAGTATTACGGTCGCGAATAATTCCGGTCTGGAGGATTTTTCTCATAGCTCAGGTAAGATCCTTCTGATATTAATCTTAAATTACAGGCGCGGAATCAAATCCGCGCACGGTGTCTGAACCATGGCTTTGGACTTATCTTCGTTTTCCAACACAAGCGTCCTCGTAGTCGGTGACGTGATGCTTGACCGATTTTTGTGGGGAGAAGTGGGCCGTATATCTCCTGAAGCCCCGGTGCCTGTCTTTAACGTCAACGAGCGATCGGCTGTCCTGGGGGGAGCGGCCAACGTAGCGG